>NZ_CAJMYZ010000012.1:0-279902 GCF_905220155.1 Paraburkholderia sp. J7
CGAGATGACTGCGGGAATGTCTGGGCCATGGGCGCGTTAATTCTTTCTGGTCGAAGTTGCGCGCAGAGCATACAGCAGCTCGCGACGCGTTGCGAGCCAGCGCACGTCAATATTTCGACGGCATCGCGTGCACGGAAAATTGTGCAAGCGAAACGCACTTTTTTCCAAAGCCAGGTAGCGATTTATCGAGTACGCTTAAGCGCAATATTGCTTTGGATGACTGAATATCAAAAGCGAAAAGAGACGAGCGCGTGAAGGAAGATCAGTCGCCTTGCGCGTTCCTCAGCGCGCCACTGACTTGAAGAGGCGGTTCTTTTCGAGCGTCGCTGCGTCGGGCGTTTTGGCGTTCTCGTCTGCGCTCGCTGCGGCGTTGGCATCTTCGAGCGCGGGCCCGGTGTAGCGTCCGCGCGGACGGATGACCTTGCCCACCCTGAGCTGCTCGATGCAATGCGCGAGCAGTCCCACGCTGCGCGCGGTGGCGAAGAGCGCGAACGAGGCGTCGCGCGGCAGCTTGAGTTGCGCAGCGAGCGTGGCGAGCGCCACGTCGATATTCGGCTTGAGGCCTGTTAGCGCCACGACCTTCTCGATGAAGGAGGCGATCTCCGCGGGTGCGTCCAGCACTTCCAGCAAGGCGTCCGCGCGCGGGTCGCCGTCGGGATAGAGATGGTGTCCAAACCCGGGAATGGGAATGGCCGACTGTAAATGATGGGCAACGACATGCTCCGCGCCGAGCCGCCCCACGTCGTCGAACACCGCGCGCACGCGGCCCGATGCGTCGCCGTGCAGCGGACCGGAGAGCGTGGCGAGTCCCGTAAGCAGGCAGCCCGGCAACGACGCGCCGGTGGACGCCGTGATGCGCGCGGCGAACGCCGAACTGGTGATCTCGTGGTCGGCCACGAGCACCATGGCGCGGCGGATCAACTCCGCGCCCTCGCTGCCCTGGCCCCAGCCTTGCGCGAGGCGCTCGTGAACTGGCGGCGGGGCGGCGTTTGCCGCTGCCTCGCAGCGTGCGCCGAACGCATGAGCAATGACCGCCACGAGCCGGCCGGCTTCCACGTGCAGGGCCGTGTCGGTACGCCCAAGCGTGGAGTGGCCGCGCGCCGCGATGGCCGCAAGCGATGTGAACGCGCATTCGCGACCGCGCTCGTCGCCATGCAGGCGCATGTCGGCGGCTTCGAATGTCACGTCCGCGCGCGCGTTCCAGAGGAGGGTAGCGACGTCTTCGAGCGTGGCCGTTTGCGCCATGGCGATGCTGTCGCGTCCCCGGTAATACGGGCGGCCCTTCGAGAACGTGGTGATGCTGCTGTAGATGCACGGCTCCGCGCCGAAGATCGTGCCCGCGGCGAGCGCCTCGCGCTTGCGGCCCACCTGCTTCTTGCGGCACAGGCTGGCGACGTCTTCGGCGCGGTAGAGGCTCTTGCGCGGGTCGTGCGGATCGGGCATGACCGCGATATTGCCGCGGCTTGCGTAGGCATAGACGGTCTGCGCCTGTACGCCGAGTTGACGGGCGGCTTCAGTCAGGGTGATCCAGTTTGGCATGGCAGGGCAGACGGGGCAGTGCGGAGATTCAGCGGCAATATTGACGGTTTTTCAGCGAAAAGTCATCTCTGCGGGCCGCCGCTCGAGCACTTCGATGAGAATCTCGCCCGGCGCGCGCACGAAGCAGGCGCGCACGCCCGGGCGAATGGGCTTCACCGGTTCGACGATTTCCGCTTCATGGCGCGTGAGATGCGCGAAGGCCGCATCGAGATCGTCCACCACCACGCCGAAATGATCGATGCCTTGCGAGCGTGCCTCACGCGTTCGTTGCGCAGCGCGCTCGCCTGTCAATTGCGTGATGAACAGATTGATCTCGCCGATGCGCAGATCCACGCGGCCCGGCCTGCGTACGATTTCGGCATTCAGGCAACGTTCGAACCACGCGGCGGTGGCCTCCGCATTGGCTGAGCAGAGCTGGAGATGGTCCCACTTGAATTCGATCATGCGTTTTTCGCCCCGTGTGTGTGCGAGTGTCAGAGTTCGATGCGCGAGAGCTTGCCGAGCAGCAGCGAATACGAGAGTGTGCCGAGCAGGCAGATCGCGCCCATGAGGTTGAGCGCCCAGTAGAAGTGCCCGGTGTGTTGCGTGATATAGCCGATCATGAGCGGCGTGGTAACGCCTGCAATGTTCGCGGCAAGACTCGTGATACTGCTCGTGAGGCCCACGTATTGACGCGGCGCGATTTCCGAAACGGCGGCCCACGACATGGAGCCAATGCCCTGCGCGAAGAAGGCCACGGTGAGAATGGCGATCACGATCTCGTTCGACTCGACGAAATTCACTAGCACGATCGAAGCGCCCAGCATCGTGCCGATGATGAGCGGCGCCTTGCGCGCAGCCGAGATCGACACGCCGCGCCGGATAAAGAAGTCTGAGAGGAAGCCCGCCGAGAGAATGCCAATCGTCGCGCCAATGAACGGCATGGCCTGAAAAATGCCCACCTTGATCATCGACATATGGCGCGCTTCGATCAGGTACGTCATGAACCACGTCGTGAAGAAAACAAGCAGCGTGTTGTTGCAGAACTTGCCAAGGCAAATGGCGAGGATCTGGCGGTAGCTGAGCAGCTTGAGCGCCATGCGCCAGTCGAACTTCTCGCGCGGTTTGCGCGCGGCGGGCGCCGCACCCTCGTTGATGTATTGAAGCTCCGCGGCATTGACCGAGCGGTGCTTGTGCGGATCGCGATACATGCGATACCAGACCATGCTGAAGAGAATGCCGAAGCCGCCCGTCACGAAGAACACGGTGCGCCAGCCATAGGCCGAGGAAATCCACAGCAGCAGGCCCGTGAAGAGCGGTGTGCCCACGTATTGCCCCATCACGTACACGCTCGTGGCGAAGCCGCGTTCCTGCACGGGAAACCACAACGTGACGGCGCGCGTGTTCGAGGGGAATGCCGGGGCTTCGAGCGCGCCCATGGTGAGGCGCGAGCCGAGCAGCATGTGATAGCCGCTCGCAAAACCCTGCGTGAGCGTGGCGATCGACCAGCCCACGAGCGAGAGCGCATAGGCCACGCGCGAGCCGAGCACGTCGGTGAGAATGCCGCCTGGCAGGAGCGCGATCGAGTAGGCGAGGCCGAACGCCGCGAACAGTTCGCCCATCTGCATCTTGTTGAGCGCGAGATCTTTCGAAAGGCCGGGTGCCACGATGCCCAATGCCGAGCGGTCGACGAAGTTGAGCACGGTCGCCACGAGCAGCATCGAGAGCACGAAGTACCGTACCCGGGTGCGCTTTGCACTATTCGCGTAGGCCGGAGCTTGGGCGGGTAAAACCTGTTCCTCTGCGACTTTCATCGGTGTCTCCAATATCAGTTCTGACGCCTGCTTTTTTTATGTTGGGCGTTCAAATCGGGCGGGGCGCTGCGCTATCCCCGGCCGACAAACGGCATGGCGCTCGCCATGATCGTCATGTTGAGCACGTTGGCTTCGAGCGGCAGGCTCGCCATGTGCACGACCGCATTTGCGACGTGCGCGACGTCCATGCGCGCTTCGGGCGCGAGGCGTCCGTCGGCCTGCAGCACGCCTTTGTTCATGCGCTCGGTGAGCGACGTGGCTGCGTTGCCGATGTCGATCTGGCTGCACGCGATGTTGTACGCGCGGCCGTCCAGCGCGATCGATTTGGTGATGCCCGTTACGGCGTGCTTCGTGGCCGAGTAGGCGATGGTGTGCGGGCGCGGCGAATGCGCGGAGATCGAGCCGTTGTTGATGATGCGCCCACCTTGCGGCGACTGCGCTTTCATGAGCCGGTACGCGGCGCGCGCGCACAGAAATACGCCGGTGAGATTGGTTGCGACCACATCGTTCCAGAAGTCGGTCTCGTAGTCTTCCAGCGGCACGGCGCCCGCGTTGCGGCCTGCATTGTTGAACAGCACGTCGAGACGGCCGAAGGTCTGCGCGATTTGCGCGAACGCGTGCTCGACCGATTCTGCCTGGGTCACATCTGCGGAAAACACGTGGGCGTCTGCCCCCTCGTTGCCGATCCGTTCCTTCGTCTCCAGCAGCGGTTCGATCCGGCGGCCGATTAGCGCAACGGCGAACCCGGCGTTGGCGAGCGCCACGGCGGTGGCGCGGCCGATGCCGGAACCAGCGCCCGTCACGGCGGCGAACTTTTTCGATGCAGGCATTTCGCGTCCTCTTCCCGATTCCATTGAACACGGGAAAAGAATTGCATTCGCGTGAGGCGCGCAGCAATCTTGATTCGTTGAATCAACATCTGGGGCCTTGATATCTGGGCGCCGGATCAGGGTTTTCCTGATGCGCGGATCGCGTAAGGCGCCGCGTACACACGCGCTGAAGCGAATACAGGGCCACAGCGCCCGCCAGAACTTGATTCGCCGAATCAACATTGACCGGCCGGCAGACGCTTTCGTAGTCTCTCGACGTCTGTTCATACCCAAAGGGGAAAACACCATGCCGGAAAATCAACGCGTGAGGCTTCTGATCGCGCGAAAAGTGCCCGCCGCTGTGGCGCAACGCGCTGTGGCCGAATTCCATGCCTTCGTGACCGACGCCGATATGGACGCGTGGTCCGTGGTCGACTTCTGCAAGCAGCACGAGGTGCCGGCTGTGCTGATCGGCAAGAAGTCGGGCTTGCAGGCCGAACACATTGCCGCGCTGCCTGCCTGCGTGAAAATCATCGCCAACGCGAGTGCGGGCGTCGATCACCTCGATGTGGCCGCTGCCCGCGATCGCGGCATAGTGGTAACGAACGCGCCCGACGCCTTGACCGAATGCACCGCCGACTTCTCCATGTTGCTCATGCTGGCAGCATGCCGGCGTGCATCGGAGTACGAACGGATCATGCGCAGCGGCTGGGGCAAGTCGTTCGGCATGACCGACATGCTGGGCACGCGCGTGAATGGCAAGACGCTGGGCATTGTGGGCTTTGGCCGTATTGGCCGGGCGGTGGCGAAGCGCGCGCTCGGCTTCGGCATGCGCGTGATCTACACCGATATCAATCGTGCTGCGCCTTCCCTGGAAAACGGCGCGACTTATTACGCGAGCTTCCAGGAGATGCTGCCGCATTGCGAAGTGCTCACGCTGCACGTGCCGGGCGGCGGCGCGCCCCTGATGACGAAAAAGGAATTTGAGCGCTTGCCGAAGGGCGCGGTATTCGTCAACGCGGCGCGCGGCGGCCTCGTGGATGAAGATGCGCTTTACGACGCCCTGACCTCGGGACACCTGTTCGGCGCGGGTCTCGACGTGCATCGCAACGAGCCCAATGTCGACCAGCGCTTTGCCAGCCTCGACAACGTCTTTCTCACGCCGCACATGGCGAGCGCCACGGTGCAAACGCGCGACCAGATGGGCTTTACGGCGCTCGATAACGTGGCCGCGGTGCTCGACGGGCGGCCCGCGTTGAATCGCGTTTGAGGACGGTGGGCGCGGCCCGCGAACGCCGTATTAGCTGCGCCCGGAGTGCTTGAAGCGCTTGAGCACGACCATGCACAGGGCCGGCAGATGCACGACGCCCATGCCGCAAGCGATCACCGCCCACGGCGGCGCGAACGTTCCGGCCATCATGCCGCCGATCACGCCGAAGCACAGGCCCCCCAGCAACAGCGTGGCGTGGGCGACGATGCGCTTCGGCCCTCGCTCGGTGAAGCGCGGAATGTTCGCGTGGACATACACCACGATCAGCAGGGCGACGGTGGCAACGGCGGGGAACAGCATGGTCGGATCCTCGATTCCAGCAACGATGACGGGAGGCGGGCGTCTCTAGCGCGCCTTCAAAATCTTCGACTGTAGTGGAGGATTGCCGTTGCGTCGATGGCTTATGGTTTAGCGCTAGCACCAAACCACGCTGTCGTACGCCACCGTGCGGCGATACACGTTCTTGCCGCGCCAGCTGGAAAACTCCATATACGCGCATTCCAGCACCAGAATCCAGTTCGTGACCCGCATCGCCGCCCCCAAGGTGTTCCCGGTTGTTCGTTCGACTGTTCGTTCGACTGCAGGATCAGTCTATGACCTGGGCGCGGCGGACAATGCGGCGAGCAGGGCGCGATATTGCGTCCAGTTCGCGGCATTGCTGAATCAGGCGTGCGGCGCGAGCGGCATCAGCACGAAATCGAACGTTGAGCGCCAGGGCGTGACGCTGTCCGCCACGCGCTCATACGGCGCGACGAGCGACGCCTTCACGCCGAACACGGCGTCCGACTGCAGGTATGGATCGTCGCCCACGAAGGTATACGTGACCACCTTCTGGAAGCCCGGCGCGGTGATGAGGAAATGCATGTGCGCGGGCCGGTACGGGTGCCGGCCGAGGCTTGCGAGCATCTTGCCCACCGGGCCGTCGTGCGGGATCGGGTACGACACCGGCTTGATGCCGACGAAGCGGTACGCGCCGTTCGCGCCGGTCGTGAAGATGCCGCGGTTGTTCCATTTGGGCTGTACGCCGGGCTGCTGCACGTCGTAGTAGCCGTCGGCGTTGTCGGACCACACGTCGATGCGCGCGCCCTCCACCGGGCGGCCTTCGAGATCGAGCACGCGGCCCTCGAACAGGCAGGGCTCGCCTTTGCCGTCGGCGGTGATGCACGCGCCCATCTCGCGCTCGGGCGCGCCGGCCACGTGGAATGGGCCGAACACCGTGTTTTCGGTGGCGGCGGTAGGGCGACGGTTGTTGATGGCATCGACGAGCATGGAAAACCCTAGCGTGTCCGAGAGCAGGATGAACTCCTGGCGCTCGGCGCTGCAAAGCTGGCCGGCCGTGGTCAGGAAGTCGATGGCGGTTTCCCATTCCGGCTGCGTGAGTTGCACTTCTTTCGCGAACGCGTGCAGGTGACGCACGAGCGCGCTCATCACCTCGCGCAGACGCTCGTCGGCGTTTTCGCCAATACGCGCATTGACAGCCTCGGCGGAGGCGGCTTCGCTGAAGAACTGGGTCATGGTTAGCGGTTACCTGTAGGGTTGCCCGGAGTTGTCAGGCGATGGCGGCATCGAAGCCGCGCCGTAACGGCACGTATTGTGCGCCTGTCGCCATCGGGACCCCAAATCTGGTCCAATTGGCGCATTCGATTCTCTGCTTCGATCTGACATGCTGAAAAACCTCTGGTACGTCGTGGCCGCCGCCGCGGATTTGCGCGAGCAGTTGCTGCCGGTCACGCTGCTCGGTCACCGCTTCGTCGCGTTTCGCGACGCACAGGGCCGCGCGCAGTTGCTCTCCGATATCTGCGTGCATCGCGGCGCTTCGCTCGCGGCCGGCCGCCGCGTGAACGGCGAGGTCCAGTGCCCGTACCACGGCTGGCGCTATGGCGGCGACGGCGTGTGCACGCACATTCCCGCGCAGCCGCAGGCGCGCATTCCGGCGCGAGCGCGCGTGGACCGCTACCCCGTGGTCGAGCGTCATGGCTGGGTCTGGGCGTTCGTGGGCGACCTGCCCGAAGAGGAGCGGCCGCCGCTGCCCGATCTCGCCTGGGCCGACGACCCGAATGTGCGCGTCGTATACGGCACTTACGCGTGGGAGGCGAACTGGGAACGCGTGATCGAGAACGGACTCGATTTCGCGCACGCGCCGTTCGTGCACGGCAGTTCGTTCGGCGCGCCCGACCGCCCCGAAATCGACGCAGTCAACGTGAGCGCCAACGCCTGGAGCGGCCACGCGCGGCTCGTGATGCGGCGGCCCGTGCGCAAGGGCTGGCTGCGCCGCATGCCTACGGGCGAACATGTCGACGTGGTCACGCAAACGGGCTTTCACCTGAGCGGCCCGTGCGCGACGCTCGAACTGACGCTCGCCAATGGGTGGCGCATCCATATCGCGTCGGCGCATGTGCCGGTGGATGCGGGGCGCACGCAGACGTTCTGGATGATGGGCCGCAGCTTCCTGCGCAATCCGCTTTTCGACGGGCGTTTTCGCGCGCGCAATCTGCGCATTTTCGAGGAAGACCACGCCGTGCTCCGGCGCATCCGGCCGGTTCGCGTGCCGGAGAGCTGGCAGAGCGAGGTGTCGGTGAAATCGGATGCCTTGCAGATCGCGTTCAGACAACGCGTGCGGGCGCTGGCGGAGGGCGGGTGGAATGTGCCCGAGGCGGAGCAGGCGAGCCGCGTGGCCACGGTGATTGCCTGCCCCATGCGGCGCATGGTCAACACGTGGGCACTGGAGGCCACCGGCGCTGCCAAGGCAGAGCAAACGGCGGAAAACGCCGGGACATCGCGGCGCTGAACGACCGCGTGCGGCTCCGAACGCCTGCTTGCCGTTCGGAGCCGGGCAGGAAGCTCAGTGGCGCGGCGTCACCGGCTCGACCGCTGCCCAGTACGGCTCGGCGCCGTAATACGCGTGCAGCGTGCTGCCCCAGCTTGCGTCGGCCATGGCAGGCCAGCTGTCCCGGTCGAAGCCCGGCGCTTCCTTCACGCGCTCGGACGACACGTTGAGCAGAAAGCACTTGCGGCTCGTGTCGAGCATGAGCGCGCTCCAGGGGATGGCGAGCAGCTTGTCGCCAATGCCGAGAAAGCCGCCGCTCGACATCACCACGTAGGCCACGCGGCCGCTCTGCACGTCGAGCATGATCTCCTTGATCTTGCCGACTTCCTGGCCGTCCGAACTCAGCACGCGGTCGCTGTCGAGCGTGCTGGCTGCCATCACGTCGGGGCCGGGCCCCGCTGCGCTTACGCGGCCCTTGCCGACGATGCGCGCGCCATTACCGGTTGGCATGGGCGGAGGAATGAAGGTGGGCATGATGGTCTCCAGATATCAGGGGAACAACGTTGAGTCCGGCCAGACTCCCGACGATTCCCGTGTGAGGCGGCAGGCGATGCCGCAGCGGTTCTGGCCGCTTGCTGGGAGATACAGCAAGCGGCGTACCGCGCTGTGCCCGTCGATTCGATGCGCCGGGGCGAGGCGCATTGGGGGCATTCCTGCCTGTTTGGAGACCTGTGCTGGCCGCGCCGCGGAAGCGTTACGACGCGGGCGTGGCGCCCTTCTGCGGCGGTTCGACGCCGTAGCGTTTTGCTTGTTCGAAGAACGCGCGCTCGGCGGCCTTGCTCATCACCAGAATGCTGATGCGGCGGTTCAGCGGGCTGTCCGCCGTGTCTTGGTCGAGCGGCAGAACATCGGCGAGACCGCGCACCTGGAGCAATTTCTCCTCGCTCAGATGGCCGGCCACGAGCGCGCGGCGCGCGGCGTTCGCGCGCTCGCTGGAAAGCTCCCAGTTCGAGTAGCCCGCCAGGCCCCCCGAGTAGGGCACCGAGTCGGTGTGCCCCGCGATCGACACGCCGCTGTCCACGCCGTTGAGCGCGCTGCCGATCTGCACGAGGATCTCGTACGCGTAGTCTTCGAGCTTCGCGCTGCCGGTTGCGAACATGGGGCGCTTGAGCGAGTCGACCAGCTCGATGCGCAGGCCTTCGTCCGTGATCGACATGCGGATCTGGTCGCGGTACGCGCGCAATTCCGGCTTGCGCTCGATGAGCGCCGAGAGTTTTTCCTTCAGCTGCGAAAGACGCGACTTGTCGAGCGCTTCCACTGGCACGGCGTGCGAGAGCGTGGTCTGCGCGTTCGAGCCGCCCACGGCGGGCGTCTTGCTGGAGAGGTCGCGGCCACCGCCTTGCACCACGCTCGGGTTGGGATTCGCTGCAGCGGGTGTGCTGCCGAGCATGGCCGAAAGCGGCGTGTTGAAGTACTTCTCGATGCCGTCGCGGTCGTATTGCGAGGTTGAACCGAGCAGCCACATCAAGAGGAAAAACGCCATCATTGCGGTCACGAAGTCGGCATAGGCAATCTTCCATGCCCCGCCGTGATGGCCCTCGTGGCCGCCTTTTTTCACGCGGCGCACCACCAGGGTGACCTTGCTGCCTTCGGTGTCGCGCGCGGCGCGCGAGCCTGGAGTGCGTTCTGGCATATCGGGACTCCTAAGCGGCCTTTGGCGTTTTGGTGGCGCGCACCGCCTCGTCGAGCTCCTGGAAGCTCGGGCGGTCGGACGTGAAGAGCACCTTGCGGCCGAACTCCACGGCCACGGGCGGCGCGTACCCGGCTAGCGACGCGAGCAGCACGGCCTTCACGCACTGGAACGGCTTGCTGGCGGCGCGGCCCTTGGCGTTGAGCAGGTCGGCAATTGGGCCGACGAAGCCGTAGGCGAGCAGAATGCCGAGGAACGTACCGACGAGCGCGCCTGCGATCATCTCGCCGAGCACGGCGGGCGGCTTGCCGACCGACCCCATGGTGTGCACCACACCCATCACGGCCGCCACGATGCCGAAGGCGGGCAGGCCGTCGGCCATCTTCTGGATGGCGTTGGGCGCGATCGACACTTCGGAGTGGTGCGTGTCGAGTTCCTCGTCCATAAGGTCCTGCATTTCCATGGGGTTCACGTTGCCGCTCGACATCATGCGCAGATAGTCGACGATGAAGTCGAGCAGATGATGGTCGGAGAGTACACGCGCGTACTTCTGGAAAATCGGGCTGTTCTCGGGCGCCTCGATGTCGGCTTCGAGCGCCATCATGCCTTCCTTGCGCGCCTTTTGCAGCAACTCGTAGAGGAGGGCGATCAGCTCCAGGTATTGCGCCTTCGTGTAGCCGCCGCCCTTGAAACAGGTGGGCAGCGCCTTGAGCGTCTTGCCGAGCGTGGCCGTGGGATTGCTCACCACGAACGCGCCCAGCGCCGCGCCGAAAATACACAGGAGTTCGAACGGTTGAACGAGCGCGGGCAGGTGGCCCCCCACGCCCACGAAGCTCCCGATCACCGATCCGAGCACGACTATCCAGCCAATTGCGACAAACATGATGTCTACCTTTTCTTTTTCAAAGTAATACGGGTCAATCCATTCAGGCCGGCTCGACAACACGCTTCAGACGCGCCTCGTTCGCCGCACGATCCACGTTCAGCAAAGCATCGATTTCACGCGCCGCCATCGCCTTGCCGAAGAAATAGCCCTGCGCGTAGTCGCAGCCCTTGGCCGCCAGCGTGCGCGCGAGTTCCGCGGTCTCTACGCCCTCGGCCACCGTGCTCATGCCGAGGTTCGTGGAGAGCGCGATGATCGCGTCGACGATCTTGGCGCTCTCGTCGCACGAAGCCATGGAGAGCACGAAGGAGCGGTCGATCTTCAGCTTGTCCACCTTCAGTTCGCGTAAGTGCTGCAGGCTCGAATAGCCGGTGCCGAAGTCGTCGAGCGACATGCGCAGCCCCGCGTTGCGGAAGTCCGCGAGCACGGCGCGCGCCGCGTCGAAGTCGTACATGAGCGCCGATTCGGTAATCTCGATCTCCATGCGCTCGGGCGGCATGCCCTCGTCGGCGAGGATCGTGAGTAGCAGCGCCGCGAGTTGCGTGTCCTTGAACTGCGCGGGTGAGAGATTGAGCGCGAGGTGATAGCGCGAGGGCCAGCCCAGTGCGTCGCGGCACGCGCGCCGCAAGATCGAAGCGGTGAACGCGGGCGAAATGCCCATCTGCTCGATGAGCGGCACGAACACCTCGGGCGAGATCCAGCCGCGCTGCTCGTGGTGCCAGCGCGCGAGAATCTCGAAGCCCGTGGTCTGGCCGTCGGCGAGACGCACGAGCGGTTGGTAGAACGGACGAATATCGCCGCCCGCGAGCGCGCGGCGCAAGTCCGATTCGAGCGAGGCCTGCAGGCGCAGTTCGTCGTCCATCTTTTGCTCGAAGAAGCGGTAGGTGCCCTTGCCTTCGCACTTGGCGCGATACATGGCGATATCGGCGGCGCGCAACAGCGCGTCGGGGTCGCCGCCGTCGCGCGGGCAGCACGCAATGCCAATGCTCGCGTCCACGTTGATGCGCAGCTTGCCGATATCGATGGGCGCGCGCGTAGCGGCGAGCAGGCGCTGCGCGAGTTCGCTCGCGGCCTCGATGTGGTCGTCGCGATGCACGCGGGCGAGCACGGCGAATTCGTCGCCGCCCAGACGCGCGACCGTGTCGCCGTCGCGCACCACGCGGCGCAGGCGCGCTGCGATCTCGCATAGCACCGTGTCGCCCGCGGCGTGGCCGTGAAAGTCGTTCACGGGCTTGAAGCGGTCGAGGTCGATCACGAACACGAGGTAATCGGGCGAGCGGTGCTGCGTGCGCTCGAGCGCCGCGCTCATTTCCGCCGCGAGCAGGCG
Source organism: Paraburkholderia sp. J7 (assembly GCF_905220155.1). Lineage (NCBI taxonomy): Bacteria > Pseudomonadati > Pseudomonadota > Betaproteobacteria > Burkholderiales > Burkholderiaceae > Paraburkholderia > Paraburkholderia sp. J7. The sequence continues at coordinate 12,079 of NZ_CAJMYZ010000012.1, forward strand.
CCGGTTGGGCAGGCCCGTGAGCGGATCGTGGCGCGCGAGCGCCTGGGCGTGCGCCTCGGCGGCGCGCGTGGCCTCATGGGCGATATGCAGCTCGCGAGACTTTTCGCACAACGTATCGAAGGCATGCGCCATCGCGCCGATCTCGTCGGTGCGGTTCATGTCGGGCAATGCGCGCATGTCTTCGCCGTGCGCAAGGCGCACGAGCGAATCGGTCAAGGTCTGCAGCGGGCGCAGCAGCGTGCGTTCGAGGTAGTGCAGCAGCACGAGGCCAAAGGCGAGCGTGGCGAGCGCGATCGCCAGGGCCGCTTCGAGCGTGTGATGCACGCGCAGGATGCCGTGCTGGACCTGACTGTGCAGCCGCTCGGCGGCAAGCTCGCGAGGCGAAGCGGAAACGGCTTGCCGATGCGGTGCTTCGGTCTCCTGCGCAGTGCTTTCGTCGTGCCAGGTGGTATCCACGCGTTCGAAAGCCTGGCCAAACGCAATCAGCTGGCTTGCCAGCAGCGTGGTTTGCGTGGCGAACAAGGCAAAAAACAGTCCGATGAAGAACTTCGTGCGGGCGCGGATCGAGGCGCGCAGCGTAGCGCGCGTACGGACGATCCAGGGAAGCGCTGCCCCGCGTTTGAGTGCGGAGGTGGGATCGGGCATGGCCGCCACGGTTTCCTGATTCATGCTTCGATGTCCGTGTGGCGTTAGATTCTGCGCGTGCGCGCCTGCGCCGCGAGGCGGCGAACGGCGTAGTGACGTGACGTGCCGGTATGTGCGTGAGCGCGGCGCAATGGAGCACGGTGCGCACGGGGCGCCGCGCTCATGCGCGTGCTGGCGCTGCGGCCAGCGGCATTGCGCGCCGCAGAGGCGACGCCAGTGGTCTGTTTCAGTCGCAGGGTTTGCGCAAGGGTTCTCATGGTGACACCGGAAAGGGTGGAGCTTTGCCCTTTTTACGGCGATGAAAAACCGTTGCTGAAGTCGCCAGACATCTTTTTTTTGAGGGCTTGATCGATTTCACAACGCGATAACCAACCGGTTAAAAATGGCATGTAATTCGGATGCCGAAGCAATCATGGCGTGACGATATCCGCGCGGTGAGAGGCATGAAGCGCCGTGGGCCGGGCCGCGCGGGCGGTAGGGGCATGAAGGCGGAAGGGCGTGATGATTGCGCAACTGCACGTATACCGAACGTTCGTGCGCTTAATTCCCGGCTTCTGCGTAAGGGAAATGCCTGGCGCAGAGGGCTGCGCAGCGCGCGTGCTTCGGACATTGCCGTGCTTCAGTTTTTGCGTGTTCCGGCCGTAAACCGAAGTGAGGCGCGCCGGTGCGGAACGCGCCACCCAACCGTATCCGCCCAGCCGGGACTCTCCACGATGATCACTGCTCCGCTTCCTCTGGATGAGGATGTGCGCCTTCGGGCGCTGCGGCAACTCGACATACTCGACACCGATCCCGAAGAGGCATTCGACCGCATCTCGCGGCTCGCCGCTTTCGCGTTCGACACGCCGATCGTGCTGATCTCGCTCGTGGACGAAGACCGCCAGTGGTTCAAGTCGCACCATGGGCTGGCCGCGTGCGAAACGCCGCGCAACGTGTCGTTCTGCGCGCACGCCGTGCTGAGCAAGCGCATGCTCGTGGTGGAAGACGCGCTGGACGACGAGCGCTTTCTGGACAACCCGCTCGTCACGGGCGCGCCGAACATCCGCTTCTATGCGGGCTCGCCGCTGCGTCTCGCCGACGGCCAGGTGGTCGGCACGCTTTGCCTCATCGACGAAAAGCCGCGCACGTTCGACGCGGCGCAGGGCGCGAAGCTCGCGGACTTCGCGCACCTGGTCGAACGCGAACTGGAGTTGCGCCGGCAGTTGAACCGCTCGCGCACGGCGCACGAGCGTGACCGCCGCTCGCTCGCCATCAGCGAGGCGCGCTTTCGGACCGTGTTTGAGCAAACGCCGATCGGCAAGGCCGTGGTCGGTCTCGACGGCCATTTTCTCGACGTGAACCAGAAGTTCTCCGAGATCATCGGCTACGACGAGAGCGAACTGCGTAGGCGCACGTTCGCTTCTGTCACGCACCCGGCCGATATTGCCGCCGATCTCGCACAAGTGGCCGAACTGCTCGCGGGACGCGCGGCCACGTATGCGATCGAAAAGCGCTACCTTCGGCCCGACGGCCAGGCCGTGTGGGTCAATCTCGCGGTGTCGCTCGTGCGCGACGTGGCGGGCACGCCGCTGCATTTCATCGCGGCCGTGCAGGAGATCACCGGCCGCAAGAAGAGCGAAGAGGCGCTGCGCAACTATCACGTCGAGCTTGAAGCGCGCGTGCGTGAGCGCACGGCGGAGCTGCGGCGCAGCCGCGACGCGCTGCAGACGATCACCGACAACGTGCCCGCGCTGATCGCCGTGGTCGATCGCGATCTTCGCTACCAGTTCAACAACGAGACGTTCAAGCGCGTGTTCGGCGCGGAGCCGGCCGCGCTGCGCGGTCGCAGCCTGAGCGAAACGCTGCGCCCCGAAGTCTTCGCGCAGTTGCAGCCGCTCTTCGCGCGCGCACTCGCGGGCGAGCGCGTGACCTGCAACGAGGTGCGCTACCGGGGCGACTCCGAGCGCGTATGGTCGGCCACCTACATTCCGTGCCGGCGCGAGGGCAAGGTGACCGGCTTCTACGTGATGGCGCACGACGTGACCGAGCAGCGCCGCACCGAGCAACGCCTGCGCGAGGGCGCGCTGATCGACCCGCTCACGGGCCTCGCGAACCGGCGCGCGTTGCAGGAGGCGCTGTGCGAACTGCGCGCGAGCGGCAGCCCGTTCGCGCTCTTCTTCATCGACATGGATGGCTTCAAGGCGATCAACGACCGCTACGGCCACGATGTGGGCGACGCCCTGCTCAAAGAGACCGCGCGCAGGCTCGTCACCACCGTTCGCACGGGCGACGTGGTGAGCCGCCTGGGCGGCGATGAATTCGTGGTGGCGAGCCGCGGCGTGAGCGACGCGCGCACCGGCGAGCGTATTGCGGCGGCTATTTGCCGCGAGGTGTCGAAGGTCTTCGTCGCTGCGGGGCGCGTGATCGAAACGAGCGCGAGCGTGGGTGTCGTGCTGACCGGCGCGGCTGGGGCGGCGGGCAGGGTGGACGCCACCCATGCAGTGCTTTCCGTCGAGGCCGAGAACAAGGCGCTCGCCGACGATCCGCTTTGTCTGGCCGACGCCGCAATGTATGAAGCCAAGCGCGCGGGGCGTAATACGTGGCGGTTGGCGCCGGGCGCCAAGGCGATGGTGGCGTTGAATGCGTGAAGCGGCGCACGCCGTTTTCATGTGACTGATTCGATTGCCGCTGGCGCCATGCCGGCGGCAAGTTTCTTGTATCTTCCCAGCGTCTCGCCAGCAGGCGACGTGTCTTTCCGGCTTCTGCCGGGTTCTCCTCCCAAAATCCTGCATCGTGTCCGAGGCACGCGAGTTTGCGCCTCGTTGCGCCCGGTCAAGCTAGTTTCCGTTTAGCTTCTCTCGGATAGGGTAAACCCCGGGCGCGATGAAAATTAATTTTCACTAAGATCCGTTCATGTAATTTCATTTACGGACTCGCCGTCCTCACGCCGGCCCACGCATGCCAACCCGACCGTCCACTCCCGACACGCCCGAAGGCGAGATCGTCGCGCGCATTACCGCTGCGATGCCCGTTCTCACGCCCGGCCACCGGCGCATGGCCGAGTACGTGCTCGCGAACCTGTTCCATGCCGCGACGATGCGAATCGACGAACTCGCGGGCGCGGTGGGCGCTTCGGTGGCCACGGCCAACCGCTTCGCTCGCTCGCTCGGGTTCGACGGCTATCCGCAGTTTCGCGAGGCGCTCGTGCGCGGCTTCGAGGCCACGCTCGCGCCGGTCGAGCGGCTGCGCAGCGCGCAGGAATCGCCCACGAGCGGCGCCGAGTTGTTCGGCGCGTCGCTCGAGCAGGCCGAGTCGAACCTGCGCCTGTCGCGCCAGTCGATCGACAGCGCAGCGGCCGCCGCAGCCGTGGACGCGATTCTTTGCGCGCGCCGCGTGTACGTGATCGGCTCGGGCACGAGCGCGTTTCTCGCCGGGATCATGGAGAACGCGCTGCTGCCTTATCTGGACAACGTGCAGGCGCTCTCCTCGGTCGGCGGTCCCACGCATTCCGCGCGCCGGCTGCTCGGCGCGAACAAGGACGATCTCGTGATCGGCATTGCGTTTCCGCGCTACGTGGACGACACGATCAAGCTCTCGCGCCACGCCGCGAAGCTCGGCGCACGCGTGCTCGCGCTCACCGACAGCATCGACTCGCCGCTCGCGCGCTTCGCCGATCTCATGCTGCTGATCCGCTCCGAACGGCGCCTCGCGGCGAACTCGGAAGCCGCGGTGCTGGCTGTCATCGAAGCGCTGTGCGACGCCGTGGCGTTGCGCGCGAAAGATTCCGTCGTTGCCGCTGCGGCCATCACCGAATCGGTGCTGCCGTGGCTTTCCTCGACCTCGGCGCAGGCGAGCCCCGCGCCTTCGGCCCCGTCTTCCCCCACGAAAAAGAAGTCATGAAATCGAATGCAGTCATTGCCATTCACGGCGGCGCCGGCACGATCCTGCGCGCCTCGATGGCGCCCGAAGTCGAAGCCCAGTATCTCGAAGCGCTCAGCCGCATTCTCGCGGCCGGCCAGCGCATCCTGGCCGATGGCGGGAGCGCGCTCGACGCAGTTGAAGAAGCCGTGCGCCTGCTCGAAGACTGTCCGTTCTTCAACGCGGGCCATGGCGCGGTGTTCACGTCTGCCGGCACGCACGAACTCGACGCCTCGATCATGGACGGCCGCACGCTCGAAGCGGGCGCGGTGTGCTGCGTGAAGCGCGTGCGCAATCCCGTGCTGGCGGCGCGCCGCGTGCTGGAGAAGAGCGAGCACGTGCTCTTCACGGGCGAAGGCGCGGAGGCGTTTGCGGTGGCACAGGGCCTCGAATTTGTCGATCCCGGCTATTTCCACACCGACGCGCGCTATCGCCAGTGGCAACTCGCACGTGGCGAAGCGCGCGCGATGCTCGATCACGACGGGGCAACGCTTGAGGCGAAGGCCGCAGCAAAGGCAGCGGAAGAAAGCCTGCCGCACGAGCCGATCGACCCGAATCGCAAGTACGGCACGGTGGGGGCGGTAGCGCTCGACGCGCACGGCCACCTCGCGGCGGCGACGTCGACGGGCGGCATCACGAACAAGCAGGTGGGCCGCGTGGGCGACGCACCACTGATCGGCGCGGGCTGCTATGCCGACGACGCCACCTGCGCGGTGTCCACCACGGGCTCGGGCGAAATGTTCATGCGCATGGTCGCGGCCTACGACGTGGCGGCGCAAATGAAATATCGCGGTGTTTCGCTCTCCGAAGCGGCAACGAATGTCGTGATGGAGCAATTGCCGCGCATTGACGGCCGCGGCGGCCTGATCGCCGTGGACGCACAAGGCAACGTGGTCCTGCCGTTCAACACCGAAGGCATGTATCGCGGCTACGCGCGCGTGGGCGAAGCGCCCGTTGCGTCGATTTACGCTTAAGCGGCGCATCGCTTTGCACATCAAACGAAGGAATCCTCATCGTGCAGATGTCCTCGCACTCTCTTGATACCGCACTGGCCGGAGAAAAGGCCGCGTTGCCGCCGAACCGCGTGATCGACGTTCGTGATCTGCGCGTGTCGTTCAAGCGCGGCGCGAGCACGTTCGAAGCCGTGCGCAATCTGTCGTTCCACGTCGATCGCGGCGAGACGCTCGCCATCGTCGGCGAATCGGGTTCGGGCAAGTCGGTCACGTCGCTTTCGCTGATGCGGCTCGTCGAGCACGGCGGCGGCAGCATTGCGGGCGGCAGCATCGAACTGCGCCGGCGCAACGGCAGCGTGCTCGATCTCACGCGTGCGAGTGCATCGACCATGCGTTCGGTGCGCGGCGCGGACATTGCGATGATCTTCCAGGAGCCCATGACCTCGCTGAACCCCGTGTTCACGGTGGGCAACCAGATTAGCGAGGCGATCGCGCTGCATCAGCAGATGAACGCCTCGCAAGCGCGCGCCGAAACACTGCGCCTGCTCGACCTCGTGCGCATTCCCGAGGCGCGCCGCGTGATGGAGCGCTTCCCGCATCAGCTTTCGGGCGGCATGCGCCAGCGCGTGATGATCGCCATGGCGCTCTCGTGCAAGCCCGCGCTCCTGATCGCGGACGAACCGACCACGGCGCTCGACGTGACGATTCAGGCGCAGATCCTGCAGCTCATTCGCGGCCTGCAGGACGAGATGGATATGGGCGTGGTCTTTATCACGCACGACATGGGCGTGGTGGCCGAAGTGGCGGACCGCATTCTCGTGATGTACCGCGGCGAGAAAGTGGAAGAAGGTGCCTCCGATACGCTTTTTGCAGCACCTTCGCATCGCTACACACAGGCGTTGCTCGCCGCCGTGCCGAAGCTTGGCGCGATGCAGGGCACCGACTTGCCCGAGAAGTTCCCGCTGCTTTCGGTGAATGAAGCGGCACGCCCGGCCGCCGCCTCGAACCTCGCGGCGAACGCGCCGAAAACAGACGTCCCGCCGGTCCTGCGCGTGCGCGACCTCGTTACGCGATTTCCCGTGCGCAGCGGTCTGTTCGGCAAGGTCACGGGCCGCGTGCACGCGGTCGAGAAAGTCAGTTTCGATCTTCACGCGGGCGAAACGCTCGCGCTGGTGGGCGAATCCGGCTGCGGAAAATCGACCACGGGCCGCTCGTTGCTGCGCCTCGTGGAGAGCCAGAGCGGCACGATCGAGTTCGGCGGCCAGAACATCAGCACCCTCACCGGGCCCGCGTTGCAGACCTTGCGTCGCGACATCCAGTTCATTTTTCAGGACCCGTTCGCTTCGCTCAACCCGCGCCTCACGGTGGGCTTCTCGATCATGGAGCCGCTGCTCGTGCACGGCATCGCGAAGGGGGCGCAAGCGCAGGCGCGCGTGGAATGGCTGCTCGACCGCGTGGGCTTGCCGAAATCGGCGGCGGGGCGTTATCCGCATGAGTTCTCGGGCGGCCAGCGTCAGCGCATCGCCATTGCGCGCGCGTTGTCGATGAACCCGAAAGTCGTGGTCGCCGACGAGTCGGTGTCGGCGCTCGACGTTTCCGTACAGGCGCAGATCGTCAACCTCATGCTCGACCTGCAGCAGGAACTGGGCGTGGCGTACCTCTTCATCTCGCACGACATGGCCGTGGTGGAACGCGTGAGCCATCGCGTGGCGGTGATGTATCTGGGGCAGATCGTCGAGATCGGGCCGCGCCGCGCCGTGTTCGAAAACCCGCAGCATGCCTATACGAAGAAGCTCATGGGCGCGGTGCCGATCGCCGATCCGGCGCGCCGCCACGCGAAGCGCGTGCTGGCCGCCGACGAACTCCCGAGCCCGATTCGCGCCCCCGGCGACGAGCCGCAGGTGTTGCCGCTCGTGCCGGTCGGTCCCGGTCACTTCGTTGCGAAGCATCGGGTGGGCGGCGCTTACTGAATGCGCCATCGTGCGACGCAATCGTTTGCTTTTTAGCTGCATCATTTCGCTGAATCGTCAAGATTCATTGGTATGGAGACCTGATTGATGAATGAAGTCAAAGCATGGATGAAGGGCAGCGCGCTCGCACTCGCGCTGATCGCCGGCGCGACGGCTGCGCAAGCCGCCGAGCAGCGCGCCGTGATGGCCGTCGATTCGACGTTCTCGACGCTCGACCCGTACGACGCCAACGACACGCTCTCGCAGGCGGTGTCGAAGTCGTTCTACCAGGGCCTGTTCGGTTTCGACAAGGACCTGAAGCTCACCAACGTGCTGGCCACGAGCTATGAAGTGAGCGGCGACGGCCTCACCTACACGTTCAAGCTGCGCCAGGGGGTGAAGTTCCAGGACGGCACCGACTTCAATGCGGCAGCCGTGAAGGCGAACTTCGACCGCGTGACGGACCCGGCAAATCACCTGAAGCGCTACAACATGTTCCGCCGCATCGCGAAGACCGAAGTGGTCGATCCGTACACGGTGAAGGTCACGCTCAATGCGCCGTTCTCGGCGTTCGTGAACGTGCTCGCGCACCCGTCGGCGGTGATGATTTCGCCTGCGGCCATGAAGAAGTGGGGCAAGGATATCGGGCTGCATCCGGTAGGCACGGGCCCGTTCGCATTCGTGAAGTGGGACCCGGCGGGCGACCTCGTTGTGCACAAGTTCGACGGTTACTGGAAGAAGGGCTACCCGAAGATCGACGAGATCGACTGGAAGCCGGTGGCCGACAACAACACGCGCGCCGCGCTCATGCGCACGGGCGAAGCGGACTTCGCGTTCCGTATTCCGTTCGAGCAGGCGAGCGCGTTTCAGTCGAACCCGAAGGTGGACCTGATCGCCACGCCTTCGATCATCCAGCGCTATATCAGCCTGAACACCGCGAAGAAGCCGTTCGACAACCCGCTCGTGCGCCAGGCGCTGAACTACGCGATCAACAAGGACGCGCTCGCGAAGGTCGCGTTCGCGGGCTACGCGCTGCCTTCGGACGGCGTGCTGCCCCAGGGCGTGGACTATTCGGTCAAGCTCGGCCCGTGGCCGTACGATCCGGCCAAGGCGCGCGAACTGCTCAAGCAGGCGGGCTACCCGAACGGTTTCGAAACGACGTTGTGGTCGGCGTATAACAACTCGACCGCGCAAAAGGCCATTCAGTTCGTGCAGCAGCAACTCGCGCAAGTGGGCGTGAAGGCGAACGTCGAAGCGCTGGAAACGGGCACGGCAGTGGCGCGCGTGGAAAGCGCACAAGACGCGGCATCGGCGGGCGTGCGCATGTACTACATCGGCTGGTCGTCTTCCACGGGTGAAGCGGACTGGGGCATCTCGCCGCTGCTCGCTTCGGCATCGTGGCCGCCCAAGCTCATGAACACCGCGTACTACAAGAACCCCGCTGTCGATGAGGACCTCGCGAAGGCGCTCGAAACGACGGACCGCGCGCAAAAAACGGCGCTCTACACCGACGCGCAAAAGCGCATCTGGGCCGACGCGCCGTGGGTGTTCCTCGTGAAGGAAAAGGTCGTGTACGCCCGCAGCAAGCGCCTGGCCGGCGCGTATGTGGCGCCGGACGGCTCGTTCAACTTCGACGAGATCTCGATTCGCTAATGCGTTGCGCGGCGCGCCGGAACATTCGAGTCCGGCGCGCCGCGCACGCCCCGATGCAGTAACGCGCTTATGTTGAATTTCATTGTCAAACGCTCGCTGGGTCTCCTGCCGACGCTCCTGATCGTCGCGATCCTGGTGTTCCTGTTCGTGCACTTGCTGCCGGGCGACCCGGCGCGCCTCGCGGCGGGTCCCGAGGCGGACGACGCCACGGTTGCGCTCGTGCGCGCCGATCTCGGCCTCGACCAGCCGCTGCCGCAGCAGTTCCTCCACTTTTTCGTGCGCATCGCCCACGGCGACTTCGGTGTTTCGATGCGCAGCAAGCGCCCGGTCATCACCGAAATTAGCGAGCGTTTCATGCCCACGCTGCTGCTCACGCTCACCAGCATGGTCTGGGCCGTGGTGTTCGGCATGGCCATCGGCATCGTCTCGGCCGTGTGGCGCAATCGCTGGCCCGATCGCATCGGCATGGCGCTCGCGGTGTCGGGCATTTCGTTTCCGGCTTTCGCGCTCGGCATGGCGCTCATGGAACTGTTCTCGGTGCACCTTGGCTGGCTGCCCGTGGTGAGCGACGGTTCGTGGCGCAGTTACGTGCTGCCTTCGATTACGCTCGGCGCGGCCGTGGCCGCCGTGATGGCGCGCTTCACGCGCGCATCGTTCGTCGAAGTGCTCAACGAAGACTTCGTGCGCACGGCGCGTGCGAAGGGCGTGGCCGAGCAATGGGTGGTGATCAAGCATTGCCTGCGCAACGCGATGATTCCCGTCGTCACGATGATGGGCCTGCAGTTCGGCTTCCTGCTGGGCGGCTCGATCGTCGTGGAGGTGGTGTTCAACTGGCCGGGCCTCGGGCGGCTGCTCGTCGATTCGGTTGCGATGCGCGACTACCCTGTGATTCAGGCCGAAGTGCTGCTGTTCTCGCTCGAGTTCATCGTCATCAATCTGATCGTGGACGTGCTGTACGCGGTCATCAATCCGACCATTCGATTCAGGTGAGCACGCCATGAGCACGACTCAAAACGTTGTCGTACGCGCCCAGGACGAGGCGATCCGCACGCCGTGGCGCGAGTTCTGGCGCAAGTTCCGCAAGCAGCATGTCGCGCTTGGCGCAGGCGCCTTCGTGCTGCTGCTGGTGGTGATCGCGGTGTTCGCGCCGCATATCGTGCCGTACGACCCGGAAAATTACTTCGACTACGACTCGCTCAATGCGGGTCCCTCTGCGGCCCACTGGTTCGGCGTGGACGCGCTCGGCCGCGATATTTTCAGCCGCATTCTCGCGGGCACGCGTATCTCGCTCGCGGCGGGCTTTCTTTCGGTGGCGCTCGGCGCCGTGGTCGGCACGTTCTTCGGCTTGCTGGCGGGCTACTACGAAGGCTGGTGGGACCGCATCACCATGCGCGTGGCCGACGTGTTGTTCGCATTCCCAGGCATTCTGCTCGCCATCGGCGTGGTGGCGATTCTCGGCAACGGCATGATCAACGTGGTGTGCGCCGTGGCCGTGTTCAGCATTCCGGCGTTCGCACGCCTCGTGCGCGGCAACACACTCATGCTCAAGCACCTCACGTATGTCGAGGCCGCGCGCAGCATTGGCGCGTCGGACTGGACGATCATCATGCGGCACATTCTGCCGGGCACGGTGTCGTCCGTGGTCGTGTATCTGACCATGCGTATCGGCACCTCGATCATCACGGCGGCGAGCCTGTCGTTCATCGGCCTCGGCGCGCAGCCGCCCACGCCGGAGTGGGGCGCCATGCTCAACGAGGCGCGCGCGGACATGGTCACGTCGCCGCATATCGCGCTGTTCCCGAGCCTCGCGATCTTCCTCACCGTGCTCGCATTCAATCTGCTGGGTGACGGCCTGCGCGACGCGCTCGACCCGAAACTGGACCGCGCATGAGCAAGAATCGCGGAGATGCCGCGCCGCATATCGGCACACTGGCGAGCGGTGCGACGGGAACGATTGCCGATGTGAGCGGCGTGCGCGTGGGTCACTGCACGCTCGACGCGGGCGATGTGCAAACGGGCGTGACCGTGGTGATGCCGCACGCGCGCGACCTCTTTCGCGAGAAGGTGCCGGCGAGCGCTTGCGTGATCAACGGATTCGGCAAGAGCATCGGGCTCATGCAGCTCGAAGAGCTGGGTGTGCTCGAAACGCCGATTGCGCTGACCAATACGTTCGGCGTGGGCGCGCTTGCACAAGCGCAGATTCGTGCGGCGGTCGCGGCGAACCCGCAGATCGGGCGCGGCCTGCCGACCGTCAATCCGCTCGTGTTTGAATGCAATGACGGCTATCTGAACGATCTTCAGGCGCTGGCGGTGACCGAGGCACACTATGTCGCTGCCTGCTCTGCTATGAGCGCTGACTTTGCGCGCGGCAGTGTCGGCGCGGGCCGTGGCATGTCGAGCTTCGACCTGAAAGGCGGCATTGGCACGGCGTCGCGCGTGGTAATGACCGCGGGCGCGCAGTACACGGTGGGCGCACTCGTGCTGGCGAACTTCGGCCGCTTGCCCATGCTGACGATCGATGGCGTGCCTGTGGGGCGCGAACTTGCGGCGCGCGCGGCGTCGAATCGCGCGGCACAGGCGCCCGAAAAGGGGTCAATCATCATGTTGACCGCCACGGATGCGCCGCTCGACTCGCGGCAGCTTCGGCGCGTGTCGATGCGCGCGGCAGCGGGCCTCGCGCGCACGGGCTCCGTGTATGGACACGGCAGCGGTGATGTTTCACTGGCGTTCAGCACCGCATACACACTGGCGCACGACGCGCCAACCTACGCGTTGCCGCCCTTGCTCGCCGACTCGCAACTCGATCCACTGTTTCAGGCCAGCGCCGATTGCGTCGAGCAAGCGATTCTCGACGCCTTGTGGAGCGCAAGCACCGTGCAGGGCCGCGATGGCCACGTGCGTCTCGCGCTGCGCGAAGCCGTGCCCGATCTCGCCGATCTGCTTTCAGGCGGGGCGCAAGCGTGAAGGTACTGATTTCCGTCGATATCGAAGGCATAGGCGGTGTGTTCAACGTTCAGCAAACGCGCGCCGGCAATCCCGAGTACGAACGCGCCCGCTGCTGGATGACGCTCGAAGCGAACGCGGCCGTGGAAGGCGCGTTCGCGGGCGGCGCAAGCGAAGTGTGGGTCAACGACTCGCATGGCGGCTTCAACAACCTGCTGCTCGACGAGATCGATGCGCGCGCACGCGTCATACTCGGCAAGCCGCGCACGCTCGGCATGATGGCGGGGCTCGAACAAAGGCCCGCGCTCGTTTTCATGATTGGCTATCACGCCATGGCGCAAAGCCGCGGCATGCTTGCGCATACCATCAATAGTTTTGCGTTCGCACGCGTGCTCGTGGATGGCGTCGAAACGGGCGAGGCGGGGCTGTACGGCGCGCTTGCGCAGGAATACGGCGCACGGGTGGCGCTCCTGAGCGGCGACGATGTGTTCGAACGCGAAACGCGGCCCGTTTTTCCCGAGGCGAAGTTCGTGGTGGTGAAGCACGCCGGCGGCCACGCGAGCGGCGATCTGCTGACGCCTGCCGCGAGCCGCGAGCGGATTCGCGACGCCGCACGCGAAGCCGTGGGGCAGATCGCGAGCGACGGCGCGTGGTGGGACCGCGCCTGCGCGGCGCCACGTGTGCGCACGTGCGAACTGCATACACAGACCCCTGCGCTTGCGGATCTCTTTTCGCAGTGGCCAAGTGTCGAGCGCGCGGCGGGCAGCGTGATCCGGTTTGTGGCGCCAACCGCCGAGTACCTCGTGCGCACGCTCAATAGTTTGTCGGCGATGTCGGCGGTCTTGCGGTGAGGCAACTGTCGTTCGCTTCATAGTGCAACTAACTGTCAGCCCCGCCACGCGTTGCCCAACGGACCGGCGGCTTCGCCGCCAGTCCGCGAAAAAGCCTGCCATTCATCCCGTGAGATTTTCCTCCAGCCTGGCGAACACGCGTTGCGTCGCGCCGCGCGCATGCAGTGCGAACAACAGCAGCGAGCGCCCCGTGACCTGGTAAATATCGCCGGCTTCGAATTCGGGCAACTCGTCGCGCACAGGCATGTTCGTGTCGATGAGGCAGTTCCACTGATCGTTGCCCGGCACGGAGGGCAGCGTGAATTCCACCACGTCGTGGTAGGCGTTGAACACGATGAGCATGGTCGCATCCGAGGCGAGGCGCATGATGCCGCTCGTTTGCGAGCGCCCATCAATCAGCATGCCGAAGCAACGCATGGCGGGATCGTCCCACTGCTCATGGGCGAGCGGCACGCCCGCGGGCGAAAGCCATTCGACGTCGGTGACGTCGAGCGTGGCGTTGTGCTCGCCGATCAGAAAGCGGTTGCGGCGCAGCACCGGCAGCGCATGGCGCAGTGCAGTGAGCTTGCGCACGAAGTCGGCGAGAGCGCGGCCCGTGTCGCCGATGCCCTCCCAGTCCACCCAGCTCACCTCGTTGTCCTGGCAGTACGCATTGTTGTTGCCGCGCTGTGTGCGGCCAAACTCGTCGCCCGCCAGCAGCATGGGCGTGCCCTGCGAGAGCAGCAGCGTGGCGAGGAAGTTGCGCTTCTGGCGCTCGCGCAGCGCGCGGATTTCGGGGTCGTCGGTCGGGCCTTCCACGCCGCAGTTCCATGAGAGATTGTCGCCGTGGCCGTCGCGGTTCTCCTCCCCGTTGGCCTCGTTGTGGCGCTCGTTGTACGACACCAGATCGTTCAGTGTGAAGCCGTCGTGCGCCGTGACGAAGTTCACGCTGGACCAAGGCCGCCGGCCGCGCCGGTTGAAGCTGTCGCCCGAGGCGCATAGGCGCGTCGCGAGTTCGGGGGCCATGCCTTCGTCGCCTTTCCACCAGGCACGCGTGGTATCGCGAAAGCGGTCGTTCCACTCCATCCAGCCGGGCGGGAAGCCGCCCACCTGATAGCCGCCGGGCCCGCAGTCCCATGGCTCGGCAATCAGCTTCACGCTCGAGAGAATCGGGTCCTGCCGGCAGCTGTCGAGAAAGCCGCCGCCTTCGTCGAAGCCGTAGGGCTCGCGCCCGAGGATCGTCGCGAGGTCGAAGCGGAAACCATCCACGCCCATTTCGAGCACCCAGTAGCGCAGGCTGTCCGTGACCATCTGCAGCACGCGCGGGTGCGAGAGGTTGAGCGTATTGCCCGTGCCGGTGTCGTTGATGTAGTAGCGTCTGTCTTCAGGTAGCCGGTAGTACGAAGCATTGTCGATGCCTCTGAACGAGAGCGTGGGCCCGAGCTCGCTGCCTTCGGCCGTGTGGTTGTACACCACGTCGAGTATCACTTCGAGACCCGCCTGGTGCAGGCGGTCCACCATGTTCTTGAATTCGTCGATCGAGCCATGCGCGCCAACAGAGTAGCGCGGGTCCGGCGCGAAGAAGCCGATGGTGTTGTAGCCCCAGTAGTTCGTGAGCCCCCGTTCGAGCAGATGCGAATCGTTCACGAAGGTATGAACGGGCATTAGCTCCACGGATGTCACGCCAAGCCCGCGGATATATTCGAGCACCGGCGTTTGTGCGAGTCCCGCGAAGGTGCCGCGCTCTTCGGGCGGCACGTCGGGATGGCGGATCGTGTAGCCGCGCACATGCGTTTCGTAGATGATCGTGCGCTCGCGCGCTACGCGCTCGCGCATCGGGTGGTGCCAGATGAAGCCCTGATCGACCACGCGGCAGCGCGGCACATAGCGCGCGCTGTCGCGCGTATCGAACGAGAGATCGCCGTCGGGGCTGCCGATGGTGTAGCCGAACACGGCGGGATGCCAGCGCAGCGCGCCCACGTGCGCCTTCGCATAGGGATCGAGCAGCAGTTTGTTCGGATTGAAGCGATGGCCCGCCTGCGGCTCGTAAGGCCCATGCACGCGATACCCATAGATGGCGCCCGGTTCGAGGTCGGGCAGATACACGTGCCACACCTCGTCGGTGTATTCGGGTAACTCGATGCGTTCGAGCTCGCGCAGGCCGTTCTTGTCGAAGAGACATAACTCGACCTTCGTGGCGTTGGCGGAGAAGAGCGCGAAGTTCACGCCGCGTCCGTTCCAGGTGGCGCCGAGTGGAAACGGCTGTCCTTCTACGATGCGGGTAGCGGTCTTTTTCTTCATGGGCTCGTCGGTGGGGGACGCGGTGGTGCGCGCTTCCAACGCCGTTGCGCGCAAGGACGGGGGCTTCTGTCAAGCAAGGTTCGGGCCTAAGCGCGCGCTGAGCAACGCGCTGCAGGGGAAGGCAAGGAGGGGAGAGTGGTACGCGCGGGGCGCAGCGGCATTTTTTTCAGCCGTCGATCGCCGCGTGAATCGTGCCGCGCGTTGCCGCGCGAGGAGGCGGCGCGCGCTGCGAGCGTGTAGCTTTGGCGCAGCGCGTGCACGGATTTACCGATAGGGTGGCGTGACTTTGCGTGCGCCGCTTACTTCACGGTCTGCACCACTTCGAAGCCTTCGAATTCGGGGTGGCTCAGGTAGACCGGACGGTTTGCGCCGCCTGCGTTGCCCGCGTTTCTGTGCGCCGCGCGGAAAGCTTCGGAGCGCGTCCAGTCTTCGAAGTGCTGGTGGCTCGCCCAGATCGTGTGACTCGCGTAGAGCACGTGGTCTTCGCGTTGCGGGCCTTTGAGCAGATGAAATTCGATGAAGCCGGGCACTTCTTTCAAGTGCGTGTCGCGCGTGGCCCAGACTTCCTCGAATGCGGCCTCGGAGCCCGGTGCGACCTTGAAGCGGTTCATGGCGATATACATGCGGCGTTCCTCTTCGCGTACGAAAACTCGATCAAGCGCGGCGGCGGGACAAAGTCTGTGTTCCTCCTTGCCCGCCGCAGCTTCGATTTCCGATTATAAGAGGCCGCGAAGGCGCTCGCGCCGCATCCGTACGTCAGCTTGCGCCTCAGGCGACGCGAAACACCTGCACAGTGCCGGCGAGCTTGGTGGACTGCGTGTCGAGCGCCTGGGCCGCAGCCGTCACCTGCTCGACGAGCGCTGCGTTTTGCTGCGTGACTTCGTCCATCTGCGTGACGGCGGTATCGACTTGCTCGATGCCGCTTTGCTGCTGCTCCGAGGCCGAGGCGATCTCGTTCATGATGGCGGTGACGCGCTGCACCGACGTGTGCAACTCGGCCATCGTCGCGCCAGCCGTGGTAACGAGTTCCGTGCCGTGCGAAACGGTTGCCACCGAATTCGCAATGAGGTCCTTGATCTCCTTGGCCGCCGCGGCCGAGCGCTGCGCAAGCGAGCGCACCTCGCTCGCGACCACGGCGAAGCCACGCCCTTGTTCGCCCGCACGCGCGGCCTCGACAGCCGCATTGAGCGCGAGGATATTGGTCTGAAACGCAATGCCTTCGATGATGGCCGTGATCTCCGAGATCTTGTGCGAGCTGCCTTCGATCTCGCTCATCGTACTCACCACGTCCTGCACGACGTCGCTGCCGCGCGACGCCACGTTCGCTGCCGTTTGCGCGAGCGTGCTGCCCTGGCGCGCATTGTCGGTGTTCTGCTTCACCGCCGAGGTCAGCTCGTTCATGCTCGCGGCCGTTTCCTGGAGCGACGCGGCCTGTTCTTCGGTGCGCGCCGAGAGATCGATCATGCCCGCCGCAATCTGGCGCGTGGCCACCGAAACCGACTCGCTGCCCGTGCGCACCGCGCCCGTTACGGAGCCCAGCTCCTTGCGGGTCTTTTCGATGTTTTCGAGCAGCAGGCCCATTTCGTCGTGGCGCTGCGCGCGCACCGTCTGGCTGAGATTGCCCGAGGAGATTTCATTGAGGCTCGTGAGCGCGTAATTGAGCGGCTCCATGATCGCGCGGCGCAGCATCACCCAGCCAAGGCCCGCGCCGATCAGGCCGAGCGCGACCATCGCGGCGCTCACGCCCGAGAACAGATGGAAATTTGCTTCGGCCTCCTCATATCGCAGTTTCGCGTTGTTGTAGAGGTGCTGCTTGACCTCGTTGTTCGCGGCGCTCATGGCGCTGTAAAGGTCGGAGAGCTGCGTCATCGCGATGTTGTCGGCGCTGGCCTTGTCGCCCGATTCGAGTGCCTTCGTGAAGTCCGTTACCGCGTTGCGCATGGCCGTGCGCCGCTCGGTGGTCGCGGCGATCAGCGGCAACTCGTCGCTCTCGTGCGGCATTTGCGTGAACTTCGTCCACCACTCGTCGGAGTTCTGGAAGAAGCCGGCGGCGCGCTGCAACTGGTCGGGCACCGAGGGCGCGTCGGGGTGCAGCGCCACGCGGTCGAGCACGAGGCGCGTGCGCGCGATGAAGATCTCCGCGTTGTCGATGGCCGTGGATTCGGCGAGCTTGTTGCGATAGGTGTCGCGGTTGGCGCTATTGGCCTTTTCCGTGCTGATGAAGCCAAGAACGCCGGAAACCGTGAGCAGAAGGGCGAGAAGCGCGAACGTAAGGGCGATGCGCGCTCGAATGGTGAGTGTCATGCGTCTGTACCGTTTTGACCAAGGGCAACGCAAGCGGGGCGGCCCATCGGTGCAGGCTGCCGCCAACGGGCGTCACCTTACATATCGACAGCTGGCGGCCTGGATTTAGGGTGAACCCGAATATTTTTAAGTTACTACAGAATTCATGGGGTTTGTAATAATTACCGAACAGGTCGTTTGGAGGGCATTTGTTCGCGGCCATGTGCCGCGCAGAGGCCGCCAGGTTGAGCGCTGCGTCAATTCGTCCGCAAGCTCGATTGGGGCGGGACGCCCGCGCCCGCTGGCACGCGGCGCGGCGTGAGCGCGGCCAGCACGGCGGCAACGATGAAGAGCGCGGGCACGTCGCCGATCAAATGGCCGAGATGGCCGGGCGACATGAACGACTGGACCGTCATGATCGCGCCGTGCACGACGCTCGACCACACCGTGAACCAGATCAGGCTCAAATGCTCGAGCGGACGCCGTGCCGCGCGCATGAGAAACACGCCCAGCGTGGCGTAGATGCCGACGATCATCAGCGAGTAGTCCGAGTGGCCCGAGTGCCAGGCCCAGCCGGACGGCCAGAGCACCATCAACGGGTAGAAGCCAAAGGTGGCGATCGCGCCGACCGCGTAAAGGGCGGCGGAGAGGCTTTTGAGCCGCATCGAGTGATCCATGGCGCGCCCCCGTTGGGTCCGTCCGGCAGTATTGGGGAATATGCGCGCGTGCGGTGACGCGTGCAAGTCCGTTGCGATTAGCGCGTCAATTCACGCGACTTGGGGGTGCAATGGGCGACGTTTGCGGATATTTCGATCTTGCATTGCGGCGCTAGCTTGAAAGCCCTCCGTCAAAATTTCCTTCGCAATGAGTAATGTTATAACGTAACATTCGCGTCGAGCTGCAGCCACAACCCTGTGCGACGTACGTCCACCTCGGCCCCGGACGTTCGCCGCCCATCACTCCAACGACGCAAACAAGAAAACATCGTGGCGACCATCCCATTTACGTCCTTATCCGCGCTGCTGGCGGGGCTGCGCTTCGCGCGCGTCCTGCCGCTCGCTCCCTTGCCGCTCGCGCTTTGCGGTGTGCTCTCGCATGCCCAATCGCCCGGAACGAACGCCGCCGACACGCAGGCGGGCGGCGCGACACTCGCGCCGGTGTTCGTCACCGCGAACCCGCTCGGCAACACCGACCTCACCACGCCATCCACCGCGCTTTACGGCGATGCGCTCGTCCTGCGCCGCGCCAACTCGCTCGGCGAAACGCTCAACGGTCTGCCGGGTGTTTCGACGACGACCTACGGCCCGCTGGTCGGGCGGCCGATCATTCGCGGTATGGACGGCGACCGCATTCGCCTGCTGCAAAACGGCGTGGCCGCATTCGACGCCTCGTCGCTCTCATACGATCACGCCGTGCCGCAAGACCCGCTTTCGATCGAGCGTGTCGAGATCGTGCGCGGCCCGGCTGCGCTGCTGTACGGCGGCAACGCGATTGGCGGGGTGGTGAACACGATCGACAACCGTATTCCGCGCGAGCCGGTTTCGGGCGTGACGGGCGCCGTGGATGCGAGCTACGGCGGGGCGAACGACGCGCGCGCAGGCGCAGCCCAGGTGGAAGGCGGCAACGGCGGTTTCGCCTTCCACGTGGACGCGTTCGACCGCGACACGAGCAATCAGCGCATACCCGGCTACGCGCACTCGGCGCAGCAACGCGCGCTGGACGGCCCCGATGCCGCCGAGCCCTACGGCAGCATCCCGAACAGCGACGGCCGCTGGCACGGCGGCGCGGTCGGCTCGTCGTACACCTGGGCCGACGGCTACGCAGGCATCTCGTACAACGGGTTCGACGCGAACTACGGCTCGGTGGCCGAAGACGACGTGCGCCTGCGCATGCATCAGGACCACGTCGCGCTCGCCTCCGAAGTGCGCAACCTGCAGGGGCCGATCAGCCAGCTCAAGTTCGACTTCGGTTATACGGACTACGAACATCGCGAGATCGACAACGGCGAAACGAGCACGACGTTCCGCAATCACGGCTACGAAGCGCGGCTCGAGGCACGCCACGCGAAGCTCGGGCCGCTGGAGGGCGCGTTTGGCGTGCAGGTGAGCCAGAACACGTTCTCGGCATTGGGCGATGAGGCGCTCGTGCCGACCACGCAAACCACCAATGTCGCGCTGTTCGGTCTGGAGGAGTGGAATGTGACGCCGGCGCTCAAGCTGAGTCTGGGCGGGCGCATCGAACATGTGAAGCTCGATCCGGTGGCGGGCGAAGACGGCACAAAGTTCGCGGGCGCGCAATCGCGCGACTTCAACGCGGGCAGCCTCTCGGCGGGCGCGCTCTACAAGCTCACGCCGGTATGGTCGGTGGTGGGCAACGTCGCGTACACCGAGCGCGCGCCCACCTTCTATGAGCTTTATGCCAACGGCCCGCACGACGCGACCGGCCAGTACTTGATCGGCAACCCCGACGCGCAGAAGGAAAAGGCCATTTCCACGGATCTCTCGCTGCGCTATGCGAGCGGTGCGAACAAGGCGAGCGCGGGCGTGTTCTACAGCCGTTTTCGCAATTACCTCACGGAGTACAACACGGGCCGCCTCGTGAACGACGACGACACGCCCGTGCCCGCCGGCACCGCGGATGCGCTCAACGAGGCCGTTTATCGCGGCGTGCCCGCGGAGTTCTATGGCGTGGAACTGGAAGGGCGCTGGCGGGTGCTCGAGCGCGGCGCGCATCGTCTCGACGTTGGCTTGACCACCGACTACACGCACGCGCGCAACGCGGACACGGGCGCGCCGCTGCCGCGCATTGCACCGTTGCGCGCGACGCTAAACGCCGACTACGGCTACGGCCCGTTCGGCGCGCACGCCGAACTCGTGCACGCATGGGCGCAAAACCGCGTGCCCGAAGACGATTTGCCGACGGCAGGCTACACCACGCTTGCGCTGGCGCTCACGTACAAATTCCATGTGGGCGCAACGAACTGGCTAGCATACGTGCGCGGCGACAATCTCACGAATCAGGACGTGCGCTATGCGAGTTCCGTGGTGCGCGACATCGCGCCCGAGGGCGGGCGCAGCGTCATGGTCGGCCTGCGCACCACGTTCTAGCGCGTTTTGGCATGACCCGCCGCTCACGCGATGGCAGCCACCGGCCGCACCGCCGCGCCCGGTGGCTGTCCGGTCTGCTGCCGCGAGCGGCCCGAACTCAGATAGTCGGCGATCGAATCCTGCGTGATCTCGCCAACGTAGGCGCCTTCGGCGTCGAGCACCGGCATCCACGAGGCGCGGAACTGGTACATCTTCGAGAGCACGATGCGCAGGTTGTCGTCGACGGAAACCGTGGCCGGGAACGGCGTGATGCGTTCGCCGCACACGCCTTCGGCGCCGCGCGCGGCACGCCGCGCCACGAAGCCGAGCGCATGCCGCGCGTCGTCGAGCACGGTGAGGTAGCGGCAATCGGCTTCGTCCATCGCGGCGAACGCGTGGGCGAGCGGCGTGTTCATGCGTGCGGTTTCCGGTTGCGTGGCCGCGTCGCCGGCCTTCACGAGCAGCAGCCGCTTGAGCGTGCTGTCCTGACCCACGAACTGTGCGACGAAGTCGTCGTGCGGGCGCGCGAGCAAGGTATCGGGATGGTCGTATTGCACGAGCTTGCCGCGCCGGAATACGGCGATGCGGTCGCCCAGCTTGATCGCCTCGTCGATATCGTGGCTCACCATGATGACGGTCTTCTTCAGTTGCCGCTGCATCTGGAAGAACTCGTTCTGGATGGTTTCGCGATTGATCGGATCGACCGCGCCGAACGGCTCGTCCATGAGCAGGACGGGCGGGTCGGCGGCCAGCGCGCGTATCACGCCGATACGCTGCTGCTGCCCGCCCGAAAGCTCGCGCGGATAGCGCTTCAAATACAGCTTCGGGTCGAGCGCGACCATCGACATCAGTTCCGCCGCGCGCCCGGCACAGCGCTTCTTGTCCCAGCCGAGCAGGCGCGGCACGACCGTGATGTTCTCTTCGATCGTCATGTTCGGAAAGAGGCCGATCTGCTGGATCACATAGCCAATGCGGCGGCGCAGATCCACTTCGTTCAGGCCCGTGGTGTCCTCGCCGTTGATGAGCACGCGGCCCGCGGTCGGCTCGATCAGCCGGTTGATCATCTTGAGCGTGGTGGTCTTGCCGCAGCCCGAGGGGCCGAGGAACACACAGATCTCGCCTTCGGCCACCGAAAGGCTCACCGAATCGACGGCGCGCACGGCCTGGCCGTCTTTTTGCGTGAAGGTCTTCGTGAGTTGGTCGAGTTCGATCATGTCTTCTGTACTCCTTTTGGTGTCAATGCGCGCTGCAGCATCTGCAACAACAGGTCGGCGACGATCGCGAGCACGCTCACGAGCACCGCGCCCACGAGCAGCTTCATCATGCTGCTCTGGCCAATGGCGCGGATGATCAGCGTGCCGAGCCCGCCCGCGCCGATCACGGCGGCAATGGTCATCACGCCAATGTTCATGACGACCGCCGTGCGCACGCCCGCGAGAATCACGGGCACGGCCAGCGGCAGGTCGACGAGACGCAGGCGCTGCCACGACGTCATGCCAATGCCGGTGCCCGCTTCCTTGATGCCAGCGTCGACGTTGCGCAGCGCGAGGTACGTATTGCGCATGATGGGCAGCAGCGAATAGAGGAAGACCGCCGTGATGGCGGGCACCGCGCCAATACCCTGCCCGAAGCGCGAGAACACGGGAATCATGAGGCCGAATAGCGCGATGGAGGGCAGCGTGAGGATGATGGTCGCGAGCCCCAGCAGCGGCGCGGCGAGCCAGTCGTGGCGGCTGATCAGCACGCCGAGCGGCACGCCCGCAACAATCGCGCAGCCCACGGCAATGCCTACGAGGTACAGGTGCTGCAGCGTGAGTTGCAGCAGTTCGGGCCAGCTCGAAGCGAGATAGTCGAATACGTTCATGCAGGCTCCTTCAAGGCAGCGAATGCGTGCGCAGGAAATCCGCCGCCACTTCCTGGGCGGACTTGCCGTCCAGATCCACGGCCTTGTTCATGTCCTGCATCACGTCGTTGTTGAGAGAGGCGGAAAGCGCGTTGAGCTGCGCGGCCAGCTTCGGGTTGTGCTCCAGCACTTCCTTGCGCACCACGGGCGTGGCGTTGTAGGGCGGGAAGAAATGCTTGTCGTCTTCGAGCGGTACGATGCCGAAGCCTTTCACGCGCCCGTCCGTGGTGTAGACAAGGCCGATCTTCAACTGACTGTTATGCAGCGCCGTGTAGACGAGGCCAGGGTCCATCTGCTTCATCTGCGAGCGGCGGAAGCTCATGTCGTAGGTGGCGAGCAGGGGCTTGAGGCCGTCCGGGCGATTCGCGAACTCAGCGTCCATGCCGAACACGTAGCGCCTGGCTTGCGGGTCGGTCTTCAGCCGTTGCGCAAGCTGCGAGACGGTGGTGATGCCCGTTTCCCCCGCGAATTTGCTCGGCAGACCTAATGCATAGGTGTCGTTGAGCGGCGAGGCATTGAGCCAGACGAGGCCGCGCGGTGCGTCGAGCGCCTTCACGCGTTCGTACATCGCTTCGGGCGAGAGCTTTTCCGTTAGCTTGTCGTAGACGAGTGCCGCAGTGCCTGTGTAGTCCCATACGAGGTCGAACTGGCCATTTTCCAGTGCGCTGCGCATGAGCGTGCTGCCGAGGCCCGATCGCACTTCCACGGTGTAGCCGCGCGAACGCAGGTATTGCGCCGTGACTTCGGCGAGCACGTATTGCTCGGTGAAGTTTTTCGCGCCCAAAACGAGCTTCGGCTGCGCGAAAGCGGGCGTGCTGACGGCAACGAGCGTCGCGCCGAGCAAGAAGGCTTGAAGGAAGCGGCGCAGGCGTTGGAAGGGTGACGTGAGCATCATACGAGCCCTCCGTGACGCGAGAGCCACTGATGACTGCTGGCGGCGACCACGCCGTCGAGCACGAGCGCGAGCGCGGCGGTGAACGCGGCGCCGAGCAGCAGCAAGGGCTGATCGTTCAAATAGATGCCGGGGAAAATGAGCGAGCCGAGGCTGTCCGCGCCAATCAGATAAGCAAGCGGCGCCGTGCCCACGTTAATGGCGAGCGCGGTGCGCACGCCGCCCACGATAATGGGCAGCGCATTGGGCAGCTCCACGCGCGTGAGCGATTGCCATCCCGTCATGCCGATGCCGCGCGCGGCTTCGCGCAGCGCGCCCGGCACGTTTTTCACGCCTTCGTAAGTATTGCGCGTGACGGGCAGGAGCGACGCGAGAAAGAGGGCGACGATCGCAGGAATGTCGCCGATGCCGAACACGCCGAGCGCAATGGCCAGTACCGCGAGCGATGGAATCGTGTTGCCCACATTGAAGATCTGCATGAAGCGTTCGGCTTGGCGCGCGAAGCGCGGTCGACTAAGCAGCACGCCTGCGGGCACGCCAACCATGATGGCGAGCGCCATCGAATAGCCGACGAGCAGCAGGTGCCGCCCGGTGTAGTAGGCGAGGTCGCCTGCGTGGCTGTGCCACGTATCCGCGCCAATGGCGCGCGAGAGTGCCCACGCAAGGGCGGCAAGGGCGATCAGGCTGCCCGCGAGCAGGGCAGAGCGTCGAGTCATGAAGGTACGCCTCCTTGTTCTTGTGCCGCGCGGCGCAACGCTGCGCAGCGGGGACGCCCATGAAGATGCCGGGGGCGCCGCGAAGGAAGTTCGTGATCCCGGCATGGCCGCGATTGGAACCGACGAAAACAACGGACAAAAAAGCGGACGAAAGCCAGCCCGCCCGCGCACGATGGCTACGTGGCGGCAGTCGCGTGAACGCGCGATTCGCGTTCTTCTGGTTGTCATGTTCAGCTCAACGGCGTCGAGAAAATCGATGCGCGCTGAAGCAGGAAACCGCCTGATGGCGGCATGGATGCGAGGGCTTTAAGCCGCTACGCGAGGGCCGGAGGCCCGTTTGAATGGCGCTTGCGACACAGTGGTCCTTTAGCGTGGACCATGTGCCTCAATGCACACGAGAACGACTTCGTTGTGATCGAAACGAGATCAGTATAGAGCATTCGATTGGGTGCGTCTACCTTGGGGAACGATCGCGACTGAACGGATAACGGGCTTGATTGCATTCGGCGTGTCATTTCGGGAAATTAATAAGGTATCCAGATGAAATGATTTCGGTAGCATTTCCCGTTTTATAAAAGTGACAGAAAACTCGCGTACAGGTACGCATTTTCTGCGCCGTGGCATCTAGCAAGCGGCGTTCCCGGGAGCCATTGCTCAGCAAATCGGAAGAATGTTCTGCTCTTTGACCTGTCTTAAGTTTCGTTTAAGAAAGGGCATTTATTTTGAAGCGCTTCGCATCATCGATGCTCGCTAATCGAACGAAGCGGCCATCGATCTCACTTCCGATTTCACCTCGAGAAGCGCGGCGTTCGCTTGCGTTTCTCTGCTCTGCAATCCGTCATTCGATTCATGGCTTTTCGTGCAATAGCGGCCTCCCCGGGCTTCGCGGGGAAACTCATCGTTGTGTCTGCAATCGGTTTGACGAGCGCCGCGTGGCTTGCACATCGGCACGCGGGTGTTGCGACCGACGATCCGCTAACCGGCGCGGCGGCGGTGACGTCCGCCGCGCCGGCGCATGATGCGGCGTCGCAGGCGGCGGCGAGCGCGGCGCCCGCGAGCGAAACCGCGCCGGCGTTTCGTGTGGAAACCGCCGTGGTCGAGTACAGCTTCTCGGAGGCGGCCCAGCGCCTCGGCCTCGATGCGGCGACGACGGCCCGGCTGGCGCGCGCATTTTCGGGCCGGCTCGATTTCCGGCGCGATCTGCAACGCGGCAGCGAAATCCGCTTCGTGTTTCGCAACGATGCGAACGGCGCAAACGACGAAAACGGCGCAAAAGATTCAAACGGCGTGAGCGCTTCGAATGCCGGCGCGACACAAGACGCACAGTCTTCCCCCGACACGCCGGTTGCGATCCGCATCTCGAACGGCAACGTCTCGCACGATCTTTTTCTCTATCGGAACCTCGCGGGCAAGGCGTTTTACTATTCCGCCGATGGCCACGCGGCCATGCCGTCATTCTTGCGGTTTCCCGTGACGTTCACGCGCGTGTCTTCGCATTTCTCGCTGCGACGGCTCGATCCGGTCACGCACCGCATCCAGCCGCACGAAGGCGTCGATCTCGCGGCGCCCGTGGGCACACCGGTTCACGCGACCGCGCGCGGCACTGTGATGTTCGCCGGCTGGCAAACGGGCTACGGCAAGGTCGTGAAGCTCGACAACTTCGGCCCTTACTCCACGACCTTCGCGCATCTCTCGCGCTTTGCGAAGCATTTGAAGGTCGGGCAGACGGTGACCAAGGGGCAGGTGATCGGCTATGTGGGCGCGACGGGCTGGGCGACCGGTCCGCATCTGCACTACGAGGTGCACGTGGATCAGGTCGCGCAGGATCCGCTCACCGTCGACCTGCCGCATCGTGACCCCTTGCAGGGCGAGGACAAGCAGCGCTTCGCGCAGCAGGTCGCGCTGATGGACCCGTTGCTTTAGGTGCAACGATAGAAAGGTTGCCGCAAGGAAGCGCGCGGCCACGATTTGCCGATTTTCGATAACACGTCGATTAATGACCCAATAGCATGGTTTCACGCATCCGTGGCGGCCAGGGCTGGCTGCCCGGGCCATCCACAGGGAGAGAACCATGCAACGCGAGTCGAACGCACGCCCCGCAGCGGGCGGCAAGGCCGGCGCGCCGGCACTGAATCAAACGCTCGGCACGTGGCAGTTGTGGGGCATCGCAGTCGGCCTCGTGATTTCGGGCGAGTACTTCGGCTGGAGCTACGGCTGGGCCAGCGCCGGCACGCTCGGCTTCGTCGTCACGGCACTGTTCGTCGCGGCGATGTACACCACGTTCATCTTCAGCTTCACCGAACTCACTACCTCCATTCCGCACGCGGGCGGGCCTTTCGCCTATGCCCGCCGCGCGTTCGGCCCGACCGGCGGGTACCTGGCAGGCGCGGCCACGCTCGTGGAGTTCGTGTTCGCGCCGCCCGCCATCGCGCTTGCGATCGGCGCCTACCTGCACGTGCAGTTCCCCGGGCTCGAACCCAAGCACGCGGCCATGGGCGCGTACCTCGTCTTCATGGCGCTCAATATCGTGGGCGTGCAGATCGCCGCGACCTTCGAGCTGATCGTCACGCTGCTCGCCATTTTCGAGCTGCTCGTGTTCATGGGCGTGGTGTCGCCGGGTTTCGCGTGGAGCAACTTCATGAAGGGCGGCTGGTCCGGTAGCGACCACTTCTCGCTTGGGTCGTTCAACGGCATGTTCGCCGCGATTCCGTTCGCCATCTGGTTTTTCCTCGCGATCGAAGGCGTGGCCATGGCGGCAGAAGAAGCGAAGAACCCGCGCCGCTCGATTCCCATCGCCTACGTGGCCGGCATTCTCACGCTCGTCGCGCTGGCCGTGGGCGTGATGGTGTTCGCGGGCGGGGCGGGCGACTGGACCAAGCTCGCCAACATCAACGACCCGCTGCCGCAAGCCATGAAGTTCATCGTGGGCGAGCATAGCGGCTGGATGCACATGCTCGTCTGGCTCGGCCTCTTCGGGCTCGTCGCCTCGTTTCACGGCATCATCCTCGGCTATTCGCGGCAGATCTTCGCGCTCGCCCGCGAAGGCTATCTGCCCGCGTGGCTCGCGAAGATCCACCCGCGCTTCAAGACGCCTTATCGCGCGATTCTCGCGGGCGGCGTGGTGGGCATCGCCGCAATCTACAGCGACGAGCTGATCCAGTTCGGCGGCCAGACGCTCACGGCCAACATCGTCACGATGTCGGTATTCGGCGCGATCGTGATGTACATTGTCAGCATGGCGGCGCTCTTCAAGCTGCGCCGCATGCAGCCGGCCATGGACCGGCCGTTCCGCGCGCCGCTTTACCCGTACTTTCCGGCGTTTGCGCTCGTGGCCGCAGTCGTTTGCCTCGGCACGATGGTGTATTTCAACGCGCTGGTCGCGGGAGTGTTCGTGGTGTTTCTCGCGCTCGGCTATGGCTATTTCCTCGCCACGCGCAGCCAGCGCGACGCCATGCCGGGTGAAGCGCTGCTCGAGGAGTGAGCCGCGAGATTTGCAGGAGTCCATCACATGCAATATACGGAGACGATCGGCGCGCGCACCTACCGCTTCGCGGACCTCAAGACGCTGCTCGCGAAGGCTAGCCCGCTGCGCTCCGGCGACCAGCTGGCCGGCGTGGCGGCGGCGAGCGAAGAGGAGCGCGTGGCCGCGAAAATGGCGCTGGCCGCGGTGCCGCTGAAGGCGTTTCTTTCGGAGGCGCTGGTCCCCTACGAGAACGACGAGGTCACGCGCCTCATCGTCGACGATCACGACGCAGCGGCGTTCGCCGCTGTGTCGCACCTGAGCGTTGGCGACTTTCGTGACTGGCTGCTTTCCGGCGCAGCAAATACCGAAACGCTCGAGCGCCTGGCGCCAGGCCTTACGCCCGAGATGGTTGCCGCCGTGTCGAAGCTCATGCGCAATCAGGACCTGATCGCGGTGGCCAAAAAGCGCCCCGTGGTCACGCGCTTTCGCAACACGGTTGGATTGCCGGGCCGCATGTCGGTGCGCTTGCAGCCGAATCATCCCACCGACGACGTGAAGGGCATTGCCGCCTCGATGCTCGACGGCCTGATGTACGGCTGCGGCGACGCGATGATCGGCATCAATCCCGCAACGGACAGCCTCGCGGCCATCGTGAAGCTGCTCGCGATGATCGACGGTTTTCGCGAGCGTTACCGCGTGCCTACGCAGTCCTGCGTGCTCACGCACGTCACGAACACGATTGCGGCAATCGAAAAGGGCGCGCCGGTCGACCTCGTGTTTCAGTCGATAGCGGGTACTGAAAAAGCAAACGCGAGCTTCGGCATTTCGCTCGCGCTGCTGAAAGAGGCGCGCGAGGCTGCGCTGTCGCTCAAGCGCGGCACGGTCGGCAACAACCTCATGTACTTCGAGACGGGCCAGGGCAGCGCGCTTTCGGCGAATGCGCATTACGGCGTAGACCAGCAAACGTGCGAGGTGCGCGCCTATGCGGTTGCGCGCAAGTTCGAGCCGTTTCTGGTCAATACGGTGGTGGGCTTCATCGGCCCCGAGTATTTGTACGACGGAAAGCAGATCATTCGCGCGGGTCTGGAAGATCACTTCTGCGGCAAGCTGCTGGGCGTGCCAATGGGCTGCGACATCTGCTACACGAATCACGCCGAAGCCGATCAGGACGACATGGACGCGCTGCTCACGCTGCTGGGCGCGGCGGGCATCAACTTCATCATGGGAATTCCAGGCGCGGACGACGTGATGCTCAACTATCAGAGCACCTCGTTTCACGACGCGCTCTATGTGCGCGACCTGCTCGGCCTGCGCCGCGCTCCGGAATTCGAGGAGTGGCTGGAGACGATGGAAATCGTCGACTCCAAAGGTGCGCTCCTGCCCGGCTCGACGCGCGTGCCGTTGCTCGCGGGCGCGCACGAATGGATGGGGATCGACGCATGAGCGACGCCGTCGAAAAGAACCCCTGGGGCGGACTGAAGGCATTCACGAACGCGCGCATTGCGCTCGGGCGTGCGGGCAACGGCCTGCCCACTGCACCGCTGCTCGCGTTCAATCTCTCGCACGCGCAGGCGCGCGACGCCGTGCATCAGCCGCTGGACGCCGAAGCCCTGCGGCGCACGCTCGAAGCCGAGGGATTCGCAACGCTCGGTGTGGAGAGCGCGGC
Organism: Paraburkholderia sp. J7; assembly: GCF_905220155.1. NCBI lineage: Bacteria > Pseudomonadati > Pseudomonadota > Betaproteobacteria > Burkholderiales > Burkholderiaceae > Paraburkholderia > Paraburkholderia sp. J7. The sequence continues at coordinate 41,259 of NZ_CAJMYZ010000012.1, forward strand.
GCCCGACCGGCAGCATTATTTGCGCAGGCCGGATCTGGGGCGGCGCTTGTCGGAGGCAAGCCGGGCCGAGTTGGCCGCGTTGGCCGGTTCCACCGCAGCCGGCTCGAACGGTGAACCGCCCGAAGTCGTATTCGTGATCGGCGACGGCCTTTCGGCGTTCGCTGCGGCGAAGCAGGCCGTTCCGTTGCTGCTCGCCGTGCGTGCGCGCCTTGCAGGCTGGCGCATCGGTCCCGTGGTCGTTGCGCGCCAGGCGCGCGTTGCGCTTGGCGACGAGATTGGCGAACTGCTGGGCGCGAAGCTCGTTGCAATGCTCATAGGCGAGCGGCCCGGACTCAGCTCGCCCGACAGCCTCGGCGTTTACCTCACCTATGCGCCGAAAGTGGGATGCCACGACGCCCAGCGCAACTGCATTTCGAACGTGCGGCCCGAAGGCCTGCCCTACGAGGCGGCCGCTCACAAGCTGCATTACCTCCTCACGCACGCGCGGCGGCTCGGGCTGACCGGCGTCGGACTCAAGGACGATAGCGACGCGACGTTGCCGGGCAATGCGGGGGCAGGTCAGCTTGGTTCGGCGTGAGCCCGCGTGCGGCATGCCATGTGGTTCGCCGCAGCCTTGCGCGACCCTTCACGCACCGCGGCGGTGCGCGTCGCCGCCTGTGCCGTGATTGAGCACTCCGGTAACAGGCCATTGCGCCGCCGTGGAGCAGCCTGCCGCGCGGTTTGGCCTTTCGGCATATTGCTCGGGCTGGCGCGACTCTTGCATCATTCGACGATCGACAGATGCAAGTGCGAGCTGGGAGGCAACCATGAACGAATTGGCTGAGCGGACCGAAGCCACGGCCGAGGAAACGCGGCGCAACGCGCTGGGCGCGGAAGTGCCCGCAGGCCGTGCGGTGGTCAGCGTCGCGCACGACGCCGACGAGCAGGCGCGCAATCTCGTGGGGTGGCGTCAGACCTACGACCAGCTCGCCGCGGGCCGCTTTGTCGGCACGCTCACCGAGTTGCCGCTCGACACCATGAAGGTGTTTCGCGAGACCACGAGCCACACGCTGCGGCAGGCGTGCGAAGTGCGCGGCGATACCTGGTGGTTCGGCATACCGGTCGCGCGCGAAGGTCATGCGCGTATCGACGCGCAGCCTATCGGCGCGAACGCGTTTGCGCTGCGCCCTGGCAACGTCGAATTCGAACTGCTCACGCCGGCGCAATTTTCGATCTACGGCGTGGTCGTGCGCGGCGACGTGCTGCGCCACTATGCGGCTTCGGTCGAGCGCGCGTCGCTTGACGAACGTCTGCCGGGCACGCCCATCGTGCACGCTGGCGCCGCACGTATCGAGCGCCTTTGCTCGCTGCTCGCAAGGCGTCTCGACGACGGCGGACACGCGCATGCCCACGCGCCAAACGGCCCGCTTTCGGAGTTCGAGCGCAATGAAGTCCAGGCCGAAGTGCTCGCCGCGCTGTTCGATGCCTGCGCGACCAGCGGCGAGGCGGTTGTCGAGCCCGCGTCACGACGCCGCTGGATCGTCGCGCAGGCACGTGACTATGTGCTCGCGCATCGCGCGCGGCCTGTTGGCGTGCCGGAGCTTTGCGAGCAGTTGCACGTGAGCCGTCGTACGCTCCAGTACTGTTTTCAGGACGTGCTCGGCATGGCGCCCGCCACTTATTTGCGCGCGCTGCGCCTGAACGGCGCCCGGCGCGATTTGTGCGGACGCGCGGCCGGCTCGGTGCAGGACGTCGCAGCGGCCTGGGGCTTCTGGCATCTGAGCCAGTTCGCCACCGACTACCGGCGCATGTTCGGCATGCGGCCTTCGGAGGCGTTGCGCGCGGTGGAGCATGCGTGAGTGATGCGAGTCGCGTTGCGGTGTCGTTGCATTGTCCCAAAGCGTATTTCAGGTCATGAGCGATGTAGTGAATTTCCATAGGTATTCCACGTTGGGGTATCGTGAGTTCGATATCGCTTCGTGGGGAGGTGTGTGAATACGTTCACCGTAGACGACAGAGGCAACATTCTTCGTTACATCGATATGCATTGCGGTACGAGCACATTCGATCCGCTCGTCTTTATTCACGGCTTGGGATGTGCTTCGAGTAGCGACTATCCGCCGGTCGTGACGTCCAGGTCTTATTCGAAATGCAGATCGATACTCGTCGATCTCATGGGCGCGGGGTTCAGCGATAAGCCAGAGGACGGAACCTATACCTCCACGGCACAGGCGGCCGTTCTGGAAAAATTCGTTGCTGCCGAGCCGTTCACGCAGGTGGATCTCTTCGGTCACAGTGCCGGTGCATTCATTGCCTTGAAGCTGGCGAAATGCCTGCCAGGCAAGCTCAGAACGCTGATCTTGTGTGCACCGGGGCTCACCGATTACGGTATTGCGAGGCTGTCGGAAATGACATCGTCGACCGAAACGGAATTCATCAATGGCGGGTTTGTGCAGCTTCTGGCGCAATTGAAAGCCGAGGGCGGCAATGACGCCTGGCTGGGCCCGTTTTCCGTTGCGTCGCCTCATGCCCTATATCAATGGGCAAAGTCCGCATTGGAAGACAACTCGGGAAGCTGGCTCGAAGACCTCGCCAGGCTGAATACGAAAAAGGGGGTAATTCTTCCGGATACGGCAACGCGCGAGGATATTGCCCGATTCGAGCGAGCGGGCTGTAGCGTCGAACTCGTCGCCAACGCCGAGCATATGATGGCCTATGACAATCCCGATGGTTTGGCGTTGGCAATCGGCAATATTCTAAAACCGGGCAGGTATTGAGCCACGCCGGTACGCGGCCGAATACGGCAAATGAGTGCGCGCTGCCCGTGCCCGTGTTCGTACTCGTTCCATTCGTACCGTCGCCCCATGGTTGGGTGAACGCACGATGAACCGGCTTCGCGTTAGCAGCCTGCCACGTTAGCTGCTTGCCAGTTGCTTGTGATAGAACGTCGTGCCGCAGAAGGTGCCGTCCGGCATCAGCGCGTAGTTCGGCACGGCGCCTACGCGCTGCCATCCTGCGCGCGCATAGAGCCGCTCGGCTACGCCGCCTGTCACGGTGTCGAGCACCAGCACCGATTTGCCCGCTTCCCGCGCCGCCGCGTCGATTGCCCGCATGAGGCGCAGCCCTACGCCGTTCCCGCGCGCGGCGCGATGCACCAGCACCTTGGCGACATCGGCGCGATGCTGCTGGTTCGCGGGTTGTGCCGTCACGAGCTGGGCCGTGCCCACGATGCGCTGCTGCGCGTCTTCGGCCGCGAGCAGAATGCGTTCGCCGCGCGCCACGCCTTGCGCGACCTCGCGCCAGAACGCAAGCGCCGTATCGCGCGAAATGGGCCACATGAAGCTCACCGAGGCGCCACCCTCCACGCAGTCGATGAGCACATCCGCAAGCGCGGGTGAGGCGGCGTGCGCCTGCTCGGCGGTGAGGCGGCGTATCTCGATGGTTTCGTTCATGTGAATTCGAATCCGGTCAATTAGTGATCCTGCATAGCGCGACGACGTACCGCGCCGGTTCGCTCGTGGGATTGCGATAGACGATAGGGCAGTCGAGGCGCATGGCGAGGCAGTCGCCGGTTTCGAGCCGCCACAGGCGCTCGCCAACCGTCATCTCCATCGCGCCTTCCATGACCCAAACCTGCTGATAAATTTCCGCGTCGCGCAGGCTCGTGTCGTAGGCCACGCGCTGGCCTGGCGGAAAGTGCACTTCCACGAGCTGGATGGGCGACCACGCGGCCGGCGAGAGATTGCGCCGCACGTAGCCCGATTCGGGATCGGTCCAAACCGCTTGATCGCGGGCCGCGGCATGCGGGGAGGGGACCTGTCGTGCTTCGTCGCCCGGCGTCTCGAAGAGCGACGCAAGCGAGACGCCAAGTGCCGTGGCGAGCTTGTCGAGCACGACGGCCGTGGGGCTGCTCTCGCCGCGTTCGATGAGCGAGATGTTCGAGCGGCTAACCGAACTGCGCTCGGCCAGCGCTTCGAGCGACCAGCCTTTGGCGTCGCGTAGTTCGCGCAGGCGGCGGGAGATGTTGGTGTGGATATCCATGACGTCCAGTTTAATGGATTTATCTGTCCAGTAAACTAGATTATGTGATTCCACATATAAAAGTTTATGCGCATCAAGTTTGTCGCAAGCGCGCGACACATGATGCCGCCCTGATATTCGTACTAGTGGAAACGCAAACGTTTGCGCGGTCTCGGACAGTTAGAACCTTGATTTTCGTCAACTGACGCCCGCTTGCCCGCTGTTAGCTTCCCGCTATCTCACAAAGACATCGCAGTGCGGTTCGGGGCGCTACATGCAACACCACACGCTGGACCTGGAAATCGGGCAGCTTCTTTCAGGGCCGCCGCTTGCCTGCGGGCCCGACGTGCCGATTCGCGAAGCGGCGCGCATGATGAGCGAGCGGCGCTATAGCGCCATCGTGATTACCGAAATGGGGCGGCCCGTCGGCATCTGGACCGAGCACGACGCGCTCGCGCTGGGCGAAGACGCCGCCGCGCTGGCGCTGCCCATCCGTCACGCGATGAGCCATCCGGTGCGCGCGTTGCCTGCAAGCACGCGCCTGCGCGACGCCGCGCTGCGTTTCAAGCGCGAGGGCATCCGCCATTGTCTCGTTGTGGATCAGGCTGGCCGCTCGCTCGGCATCGTCACGCAAACCGACCTGGTCATGAACCAAGGGCTCGAATGCTTTCTGCGGCTGAAGACCGTCGGGTCGGTCAACGCCGCGATGCCGCTCGTGGTCGACGCGCGCATGTCCATGCACGAGGCCATGCAGCGCATGCGTGCGCGGCGCTTGAGCGCGCTGGTCGTGAGCTATCCCGAAGGCGACTACGGCATCGTGACCGAGCGCGACGTGGTGCGCTTCGCGGCCGCCGGTGCGCTCGACGGCACGGCCGGCGCGCGCGCGAGCCGGCCGCTGCGCTCGCTCGCGCATTCGCAAAGCCTCTATGCCGCACGTCAGTATCTCGTCGAGCACCGCATGCGCCACGTGGGGGTGATCGGCGAAGACGGCAGTCTCGCTGGCCTGCTCGACCTCTCGCATATCCTGCACGATATCGAAGACGGTTTCGTGCGCGAACTGCAGATCGCGCTGCGCGAGCGCGATGACGCGCTGCTCGCTTCGCGCGCGAATCTGCGCCTCGCCGACCAGGTGGTGGAATCGACGCTCGACGGCGTGATGATCACCGACCTCGACGGCACCATAGAACGCGTGAATCCCGCTTTTACGCGCCTCACGGGCTATACGGAGCACGAAGCGCTGGGCCGCAACGCGAGCCTGCTCAACTCGGGGCGCCAGGGTGCGGCGTTCTACAGCGAACTGTGGCGCAGCCTTCAGCAAAACGGCCACTGGAAAGGCGAAATCTGGAACCGCCGCAAGGACGGCGCGCTTTACCTGGAATACCTGACGATTTCCAGCATCTGCGATCCCGGAGGCCGCTGCACGCATTACGCCGCGATCTTCGCGGACATTACGCAGCGCCGCGAGACCGAGGAGCGCCTGAGCTACCTCGCGACGCACGACGCCTTGACGGGCTTGCCTAATCGCACGCTGTTCACCGAGCGCCTTACGCTCTCGCTTGCGCGCGCACGCCGTTCGGGCAAGCGCGTCGCGGTGATGTTTCTCGACCTCGACCGCTTCAAGCTCATCAACGACACGATGGGCCACGGCGTGGGCGACGAGGCGCTCACGGTGATCGCCACGCGTCTGCGCGAAGCGGTGCGCGAGACCGACACGGTGGCGCGTCTTGGCGGCGACGAGTTCACGCTGCTGATCGAGGACATCGAGGACATTCGCCACGTCGGGCAGATCGCCCAGGGGCTGCTCGCGCGCGTGGGCGCCGCGATGCACATTGGCGAGCAACTGCTGTTCGTCACGCCGAGTATCGGCATCAGCATGTATCCCGACGACGCGCGCGATCCGCGGCAACTGCTCATGCAGGCCGACCGCGCGATGTACGAGGCCAAGGACGCGGGCAAGAACAACTTCCGCTTCTTCGCCGCGCCGATGACGTCGTCGGCCATGGAGCGCATCGTGCTCGAAAGCGAGCTTCACCATGCGCTGGAAGCCGGCGAACTCGTGCTCCACTATCAGCCCGAATTCGACGTGGCGAGCGGGGCACTCGTCAATATCGAGGCGCTCGTGCGCTGGCAGCATCCGCGCCGCGGCCTCGTGCCGCCCGATCAGTTCATTCCGATTGCCGAGGAATCCTCATTGATTGTGCCGCTCGGCGCGTGGGTGTTGCGCGAAGCCTGCCGCCAGGCGCGCGAGTGGCTGGACGAAGGCTTCGACTTCGGGCGCATCAGCGTGAATCTCTCCGCGCGGCAATGCCTGCACGACGGTTTCCTGCATCAGCTGACGACCATACTCAGCGAAACCGGCTTGCCGCCCACGCGCCTGCAGCTCGAACTCGTGGAGAGCATGGCGATGACGTCGGGCCGGGGCGGTATCGAAGCGTTGCTGCAGGAACTCGCCGCGCGCGGCATCAGCCTCGCGATCGACGACTTCGGCACGGGTTATTCGTCTTTCAAGTATCTGCAGTCCTTACCGGTCGACACACTCAAGGTGGACCGTTCGTTCCTCGCGGATATGGCCGAGCCGGAGCCGGACATGTCGCCGCGGGTGAAGAAAAGTGCCGCGCGCGACCGCTCGATCGTGCGCGCGATTGTCGCGATGGCGCGCTCGCTCGGCGTCACGGTGGTGGCAGAAGGCGTCGAGACGCCGCGGCAACTCGAGTTCCTGCGCGAGATCGGCTGCGACCGCGCGCAAGGTTATCTGCTTGCGCGTCCCGCGCCCGCCGAATTGATGCCGCGCGTGCTCGAAGTGTGCGTGGCCGGTTGAAGGCTGCCGTTTCCAATCCCCCTTTGGCCGTTGTATCTGGAGAATTCCGTGAGCACCAGTGACGAGATGCTGTTGAAATCGATGACCGCGCTAGTGAGCGCGCATGGCAAGGCCATCTCGCGCTTCGGCGCGAGCGTGGTGGTCATGACGAAGTTCGTGGAGGCGGTGTTGCCGCAACTGTCGACTGCGCAGATCGAGCGCACGATCCTCGTGTTTCGCGCGCAGCTCGGCGAAGCGATGGCCGTGGCCGACGACGTGCTGCTGCCCGGTGAATACCGCGCCACGCTGATCGAGCAGGCGAACATGCTGCTGGCCCGCATGGGCAGCGACGCTGTCCCAACCACGTCGAAGCCCTGAACCGGGAAGAGAGCAATGCGTAATCTGACGATTCGAACCGGGCTGCTGGTCGTGCTCTGCACGTTCGCGGCGATGCTGGTGGTGGGCGCTGCGGTAGGTGTCCTGATGATTGGCCGCGCCGACAACTCGGCGCGTTTCATTCACGAAGTCGCGCGCCAGGACGCACTCGCGCTCGCCTTGCGCGAGGACGCGGCGCTTGCGCAAACGGCACTCGCGCGCGCGTACCAGGCGGCGAAGGAAACGAGCGACGCAGCAACGCGCGAGCAAGCGCAAAAGCGGGCGCAGCAGGACGCAAGCGATCTCTTCGATCAGGCCGCAAAGCATAGCGCCGCGCTGCGCACGAGCGCACCGTTCAATGCCGCGGCGGCCCAGCAGCGCGACACCTTGCTCTCCACGTGGAGCGCGCTCGCGGATACGCTGCGGCGCGCGGCCACGGCGCTCGATGCTGGCGACACGGCTACATATGCCACGCTCGCCGCCGGAGACGTCGCCAACGCGAATACGCAGTTTTCGGCGAGCGTGGGTGCGTTGCGCGCGAATGCGGACGCCGCCACGCGCGCGACGCTCGACCAGGGCGAGCGCGAGCACGACTGGGTGATGGCGATGGTGGCGGTGGGCTTGACAGGCGCGCTGGCGCTCGTCGTCGCAACCCATATGGCGCTGCGCCGCCTCGTGACGGCGCCGCTCAAAGGGGCGGTGGAAGTGCTGAACCAGATCGCCGCGAACGATCTCTCGGTCCACATAGAAAGTGGCGGGCGCAACGAAATCGGCCAGTTGCTTGGCGCCATGCGGCGCATGCAAGGCGGGCTGAGCCACACGGTGCACAGCGTGCGCTCGAGTTGCGACGCCATCAATACGGGCGCGCGCGAAATCGCGGCGGGCAACCTCGATCTGTCGAGCCGCACGGAGCAGCAGTCGGCGTCGCTGGAGCAGACGGCGTCGAGCATGGAGCAGCTCACGTCGAGCGTGCGTCAGAATGCGCAGCACGCGAACGCCGCGAGCGCGCTCGCCACAGGCGCGGCGGATGTCGCGCAGCGCGGCGGACGCGTGGTCGAACAGGTGATCGAAACGATGGAGGAGATCAGCCGCAGCTCGGGCAAGATTGCGGACATCACGGGCATCATCGACGGCATTGCGTTTCAGACCAATATTCTCGCGCTCAACGCTTCGGTCGAGGCAGCGCGCGCGGGCGAGCAGGGGCGCGGCTTTGCGGTGGTCGCGGGCGAAGTGCGCATGCTCGCGCAGCGCAGCGCCGCTGCGGCGCGCGAGATCAAGTCGCTGATCGACGCCTCGGTGCATGACGTGCGCAATGGCCGCTCGCTCGTGGGCGAAGCGGGCGCAACGATGGCCGAGATCGTCGCGTCGGTGGACAAGGTGTCGGGCCTCATGAAGGAGATCGCCTCGGCCACCGTGGAGCAGAGCGCCGGCATCGAGCAGGTCGAGACGGCGGTCAGCCAGATGGATCAGGTCACGCAGCAGAACGCGGCGCTCGTGGAAGAGGCAGCGGCTGCCGCCGAATCGCTCGAGCAGCAGGCAAGCCAGATGGCCGAGGCCGTGGCGACCTTCCGTGTGAGCGAGACGGTGGACATGCTGCAAGAGGCGCCGTTGGTCACACCGTTGGCTGTTGTGCACGAGGAAGGCGCGCTGCTCGCGCACGCACTGCCTGCGGCCGCATAAGGCGCTAACGCCACGCCTGCGTGAATTCGCCGATCACGCGTGCGAGATGCGCCTGCATCGCCGCACGCGCGGCATCGGCATCGCGCGCCATGATGGCCGAAAAGATGCGCTGGTGGTCTTCCTGCGAAGCGGCGCGCAACGCGGGCGTATGGAAGTGCTCCTCGATCTTCTGCCACAGCGGGTCCGCGCGTGAGTTGTCCCACATCGCGCTCACCACCTGGCGCAGCATGTCGTTTCCCGTTGCGCCCGCAATCGCCAGATGGAACTCGCGGTCGGCGGCCTCGTTCGCGGCCTTGTCGTCCATGTTTTCGCGCATCGCGCGCAACGCGGCGAAGAGGCGGTCGAGATCCGAGTCCTTGCGTTCGGTCGCGGCGAGCGCCGCGATGCCGCTTTCGATCACTTCGCGCGCGCGCAACGTTTCGATCGGGCCCGGCCCGCGCGGCAGGTCGAACGCGATGGAGCGCGCCTCCGGCGCTTCGGCCACATAGATGCCCGAGCCCACGCGCACCTCGACCACGCCTTGCACTTCCAGCGCGATGATCGCCTCTCTCACCTGCGTACGGCTCACGCCGAAACGCTCCGCGAGCGTGCGCTCGGAAGGCAGGCGCTCGCGCGGGCCCACCGGTGCGCGCCCGTGTTCGCCCGCCGCGATCAGGTCGTAGATCTGTTTCGCGAGGCCGACGTAGGAGCGATCGGCCGCGTCCGCATCGGCGGCGCGACCGGTTGGCGTATGCGAAAGATCGGCCATCCAGATTCTCGAAAGCGTCGAAGCCGCCGGGCGGCGGCTGAAGTTCGGCAAAATGGTACACCAGTTGCCGCGCCGCCACGCATAGGCGTGGTGCGGGTTTTCGCCCGATTCCCGCCAGTTGGCCCGCGCGCCGCATCCAGTGGTAAACCACTATCGCGCGCAGATTGGTATGCCAGTACTGTCAGACGGGGTGGCGTTCACGCATGCCCGTCGTTTTGCTTCGAGGGGACGCCTTTGAAGATGTCATTCCGCTGGTTCGGCGCGTCCGGTCCAGTCCCGCTGCAGCACATCCAGAAAGATTCCCCGCGTTACGCACACGGTGTCGGCCATTTTCGGCAAGCCAGGTGCGCCGGTTATCCATAAGCAGTCAGTTCTATCCGACAAAAAGGAGACAACATGCTTTCAGGAATCCACGTGCTTCGAGCGGCGGCGACCGCGGCAATGGCGCTGTGCGCAAGCGCGGCATTCGCGCAGGCATCGATCGTTTCCGGTCCGTCCAGCGACCCGACGTGCATGGTCCCCTGGAAGACCGACACGAAGTTCATCAAGTATCCGAAGAAGAGCGGCCCGTACCGTGTCGCGCTCGTGAATGGCTATATCGCGAACACCTGGCGTATCCAGATGATCAAGACGGCCAAGGCCTATACGGCCCAACCGGACGTCGCCGCCAAGCTCAAGGAATTCAAGGTCGTCTCGACCGGCGAGGACGTTCCGGCGCAGATCTCGGCTGTCAACAACTTCATTGACGCCGGCTACGACGCGATCATCGTCGACGCGCAGAATCCCGCTTCGTTCGGACCTGCGATCCGCCGCGCGAAGAAAGCCGGCGTCGTGCTGGTCGCGTTCGACAATACGCTCGACAGCGAAGACGCGATCAACGTGGACGTCGACCAGTACGGGCTTGGCGTGTTGTGGGCCAAGTGGCTCGCGGGCCATCTGCCGAGCGGCGGCAAGGTGCTCGAAGTGCGCGGCGTGGCGGGCACGTCGGTCGACACCGACCGCCACAATGGCTTCACGAAGACCCTGGACGAAAGCGGCAAGAAGTGGAACGTCGTGCAGGTCTACGGCAAGTGGGACGACGCCGTCGCGCAGAAGGCCACCGCCGACGCGATTGCCGTGCAAGGCCATTTCGACGGCATCTCGGCGCAAGGCGGCGACACCGGTGTCGTGCGCGCGATGATCGATGCGAAACATCCGTTCGTGCCGTTCGGCGGCGAGACGGAAAACGGCTTTCGCAAGTTCTGCGCGCAGTACGGCGCCCAGGGGCTGAAGTGCACGTCGGCGGGCAGTGGTCCCGCGCAGGTGGCCGTGGCGATCAAGACGGCGCTCGCGGCGCTCGATGGCCAGACGATTCCTGTGGCGATCAAGCTGCCGCTCGACGTGACCGACGACTCGAAGCTGAAGGCGGGCGCCAACTATTTCCCGAACGAGTCGGACAACTTCTTCGTCGGCAATTCGTTTCCCACTTGCGGCATCAACTTCTCCGCGCAGGAGATCATGAAGCAGAGCCAGGGCAACCAGTGAACGCGTGAAGGCTGGCGACGTGACGGGAGACGAAGCATGCAGCAGGATGCAGGGCAGCCGTTCTTTCAGATGTCCGGCGTGTCGAAAAGCTATGGCGGCGCCGTGGCGCTCGATCACGCAGACCTCGCGGTGCGAAAGGGCCGCATTCACGCGATCCTCGGCGAAAACGGCGCGGGCAAGTCCACGCTGCTGAAGGTGATGTCCGGCGTCGTGCAGCCGGACGAAGGCGTGATGCACCTCGATGGCCGCGAGGTCTCGTTCGCGTCGCCCGCCGAGGCGAACGCGGCGGGCATTGTCTGCGTGTATCAGGAGCTGTCGCTGATTCCCGACCTGAGCGTGGCCGACAACATCTTCGCTTCGAACCCGCCACGCCGCTTTGGCATGATCGACCGTCGGGCCCAGCGCCGCCAGGCCGAGGAAGCGCTTGCGCGAGCGGGCGCGGCCGACATCAATCCGCTCGCGAAAGTCCGCGACCTGCCGCTGTCGCGCCAGCAGATGGTCGAGCTGGCCAAGGGGCTGGCCCACGCGCCGCGCATTCTGATCCTCGACGAGGCCACGTCCGCGCTCACCGCGGCCGACGTCGCGCGCGTGATCGAGGTGCTCAAGCGCCTGCGGCAAGAGGGGCTCGCGCTTCTCTTCATTTCGCACCGCATGCACGAGGTGAAGGCGCTCGCGGACGAATGCACGGTCTACCGCAATGGCCGTCATGTGATGAGCTTCGAGGCGGGCACGCGTTCGGATAATGAGGTCGTCGAAATGATGATCGGCCGGACATACCAGCATGCCTTTCCGGACAAGCCCGCCGAAAAGCCTGAGCCGTCGAGCGCCGCCGCCCCGGTTCTCGCCTGTCACGATCTTGCATGGAGCGACACGCTGCGAGGTATCAGCTTTTCGCTGAAGCGCGGCGAAATTCTCGGGCTGGGCGGCCTCGATGGCCAGGGACAGCGCGAACTGCTGCTCGCGCTGTTCGGCGTGCTGCGCGGTTGCGCGGGCAAGATCGAGATCGACGGCAAGGCCGTGTCGATCGGCAGCCCGGTTGCCGCGCGCGCCAAGGGAATCGGCATGGCGCTGATCCCGGAGGACCGCAAGACCGAAGGGCTGATGCTGCCGATGTCGGTGCGCGAAAATCTCTCGTTTGCGGCACTCGATCGCATGTCGACCGCGGGTGTCATCGATCGCGAGCGCCAGCAGTCGTTCGTAGACCGAATGATGGAACTCCTCGCGATCAAGTCGCACGGCGTCGACGCGCCAGTGGGGTCGCTCTCGGGCGGCAACCAGCAGAAGGTGGTCATCGCGAAGTGGCTGATCCGCAAGCCCAGAATCCTGCTCCTCAGCGACCCGACGCGTGGCATCGACGTGGGCACCAAGCAGGAGCTTTATCAGTTGCTCAGGCGGCTTGCCGACGAAGGCGCCGCGATTCTCTTTTACTCGACCGACTATGACGAACTGATCGGCTGCTGCGACCGCGTGCTCGTGCTGTACGAAGGCCGGATCAAGCAGGAACTCGTCGGGGCGGCGATCACCGAGCAGAACCTGATCGCCAGCGCGCTGGACCTGCCGGTCGGGCAAATCGCGCAAGCAACGCCTTCCACAGGAGTCGCGCCATGAGCGGGCTGCGTTACTGGTATGCGGAAAATCGCGGGACGGCGTTCGCGTTCGGCCTGTTCGTGCTGATGTTCGCGATTTATCTGTTCAACTATCCGTCGAGTTTGTCGGCGAACGTGTTTCAGACCGCGGCGAACAAAGCGGTGCTGCTCGCACTGGTGTCGATGGGCCAGGCGCTCGTCGTGCTCACGGCCGGCATCGATCTCTCTATCGGCATGATGCTCGTGCTGACGAATTGCATTGGCTCGTGGATCGTCACCGGCGACGCGCTGCACAGCGCGCTCGGCATTGTGGGCGTGCTCGCGGCAGGCGCGCTGTGCGGCGCGCTCAATGGCGTGATCATCATTTTCGGGCGCTTGCAGCCGATCGTGACGACGATCGCGACGGGCGCCGTCTACTACGGCATCGCGCTGCTGCTGCGCCCCGTGCCGGGCGGCACGATCAACGAAGATCTCGCCGACGTTCTGACCGGCAAGGTTGCAGGCGTTGTGCCGACGAGCCTGCTGATTCTCATTGCGGCGGTGGCAATAGTCTGGATTCCTTTCAAACGCTCGGCGGTGGGGCGGGCGGCGTATGCGACCGGTTCGTCCGAACCCGCGGCCTTCCTCTCCGGCATGCCGATCCGCCGCGCGAAGTTCGCAAGCTACACGCTGGCGGGCCTGCTCGCTGCGATAGGCGGCCTTTTTCTGACCTTCTTCACCGACACCGGCGAAGCGAGCCTCGGCAGCGCCAACTCATACACGCTCTTTTCGATTGCCGCCGTGGTGATCGGCGGCGTGTCGCTGCTCGGCGGCAAGGGCAGTGCGATTGGCGCGATCTTCGGCGCGTTCGCGTTCCGCTCGATCGGCGACCTGCTGTTCGTGTTCAACGTCGACGCGCTATGGCAGCCGCTATTCCAGGGCGTGATTCTTCTGCTGGCTGTCGCGATTGGCGCGTGCGGGCTGTTCAGCGTACGCAACCGTCTGGAGTGGTTCCAATGAGCGGCGTTTCGGCAAGCACGCGAACCACGTTCGTGTCGAGGCTCACGCGCAGGATCGACAAGCCGATCGTGATTGCGTTCGGCTGCATCATTGCGCTGCTGCTCGTGGGCGGGATGTTTTCGCGCAACTTCACGTCGCCGGAGTACATCCTGTTGCAGCTGAAGGTCGGCGCGTTTCTCGGCATTATCGCGACCGGGCTGATGATGGTGATTCTGCTTGGCCACATCGACCTGTCCCTGCCGTGGACGATCACGGTCGGCGCCATGATGGCGTGCGCGGTGTCAGGGCACGGCGAACTCGGGCAAATTCTCGCGATTCCCGTTGGCATTGGTTGCGGCGTGCTGATCGGCATCGTCAACGGCATTCTCGTCGCACTGCTGCGCATTCCATCGATGATCGCGACACTCGCGACCAATGCGGTCGCGCAGGGCATCATGATCGTCTACACGGGGGGATCGTCGCCGCAGGATTCTGCGCCGCAAGTCATGCGATGGCTCGCCGCGGGCTGGCTCGTGCCCGGCGTGCCGAATGCCGTCGCGCTGTGGGTGGTGATTGGGGCCGCGACGATGTTCCTGCTCTCGCGCACGACCTTCGGCCGCACGCTCTACGCGATCGGCAACACCGAGCGCGCCGCCTACCTCTCCGGCATCGATACGCGGCTCGTGACCGTGGCTGCGTTCGCCGTGTGCAGTGCGTTCGCGGCGTTCGGCGGCGTGCTGCTCGCGGGTTATGCGTCGAAGGCGGCACAGTCGATGGGCGACGCTTACCTGCTGCCCGCAATCGCGGCGGTGGTGCTGGGCGGCACGTCCATCCTGGGTGGCCGGGGCTCGTACCTCGGCACCGTGGCCGGTGCGATCCTCATCACGCTGCTGCAATCGATCCTCTCGGTCGCGCAGATGCCGGAGGCCGGCCGCCAGATCATCTACGGCGTGGTGATTGCGGCGATGCTGCTGCTATACGGGCGGACCAAGCGGGAAGCGTGAGTTGCGGGGGCAAGCCCCCGCCTGACTCGAACGCGAACGTCACTGCGCAACGCGATAGCGTGCCGCGGGCGTGTTGCTCGACAGATGCGCGGACATCGCGCGGCGAGCCGTCTCGAACGTGTTCCATTGCTCCACGTCGTGCAACGCAGGAATCGTCACGGTTTCGCCGCGCTCGAAGCCGATGAGCGCGGCGCTCACCATGTCTTGCGCCGACATCACGATCGCACTGTCGAGATGTTCGAGCGGCAGTCCACCCGTCTCCCAGAACTCCGTAGCCGTGGCGCCGGGCAGCACCGCCTGCACGCGAACGCCCTTGGCCGCCAGTTCGTGATGCAGCGACTGGCTGAACGCGAGCACGAAGGCCTTCGTGCCGCCATACACGCCGTTGAGGATCTCGGGCGCGATGCCCACGATGGAGGCGATATTGATGATCGCGCCATTGCCGCGCGCGACGAATCCCGGCACGGCCGCATACGTGAGCCGCGTGAGCGCGGTGACGTTCAACTCGATCATGCGCGTCATGTGATCGACATCGCTCTCGACGAGCGGCGTGTGCGTGCCGATGCCCGCGTTGTTCACGAGCAGCGTGAGGCTCGCGTCGTCGCGCAGGCGCGCTTCCACGGCGGCGAGGTCGTTGCGGTCGTTGAGATCGGCGGCGAGCACTTCCACGTCGCGCTGGGTTTCGCTCGTGATGCGCTCGGCGAGCGCGGCGAGCCGGTCGCGATTGCGCGCGACGAGCACGAGGTCGTAGCCCTGGCGGGCGAGTTCTGCGGCGTACACGGCGCCAATACCGGAAGAGGCGCCGGTGACGAGCGCGGTGCCGCGATGAGATGGCTGGGTCATGATTGCACTCCTTTGTGTAGCGGCGCGAGTGGTTAGGTAACGTACGAGTGGCGCTGCTGTGAATGCATTCTGGCCGCGATTGACCGTGGCGCAAATGACGTATATGGTCGTGTTTTAGGACATGCAACGACGGGAGTAGGACATGCACCGCATTGGCTACCTGCTGAGCGACGGATTCCAGATGATGGCGCTCGCGACCCAAAGCGTTTTCGAATACGCGAATGTGGTGGCGGGCTCGCCGTTCTACGCGATGGAGAACTACTCGATGGAGGGCGGGGCGGTTCGCTCGTCGCTCGGCATGAGCGTGGACACGCAGCGTACGCCCGCGCCCGCGCGCAGCCGCGTGGACACCTGGATCGTGGCGGGCGTGAACGATCCAGTCGCCGTGGCTGCAGAGCCCGCGGTGCTGGCGTTCCTGCGCCGCGCGAGCGGCCGCGCACGCCGGGTGGCGGGCATCTGCACGGGCGGGTTCGTGCTGGCCGAGGCGGGCCTGCTCGACGGCCGCCGCGCCACCACACACTGGATCTACGCGCGCGACTTGCGGGAGCGCTTTCCGGACGTGCGCGTGGAAGACGACCGCATCTATATCGTCGACGGGCCGGTCTGGACGTCGGCGGGCATGACGGCGGGGCTCGATCTCGCGCTCGCCATGGTCGAGCGCGACCTTGGCGCGGAAGTGGCGCGCTCGGTCGCTCACAAGCTCGTCATGTATCAGCGTCGCTCGGGCGGTCAGTCGCAGCATTCGGAAATGCTCGCGCTTGCGCCCAAATCCGACCGCATCCAGAACGCGCTCGACTACGCTCGGCGCAACCTGAGCAGCGCGCTCACGGTGGAGCAGCTCGCCGAAGCCGTGCATCTGAGCCCGCGCCAGTTCAGCCGCGTGTTCACGGCGGAAACGGGGCAGTCGCCCGCGCGCGCCGTGGAGGGGCTGCGCCTCGAAGCGGCGCGGCTCATGATCGAGCAGAGCACGCATCCGCTCGACGTCATCGCGCGCGAGACTGGCTTTCGCGATCGGCGGCACATGCGCGAGGCGTTCGTGCGTGGCTTTGGCGTGCCGCCCCAGGCGGTGCGGCGCGAGATGCGCGCGGGGGCGTAGTCCCTTCTACGAATCCGCTTTGCTCGCGCGTTTGCCCTTCGCCGTAACCGCGCCGAAGTGCGCGCGATATTGCTGTGGCGTGGTGCCCAGCTTGCGCTTGAATGCCAGGCGCAAATGATCGGCGTCGCGCATGCCGCAGCGGAAGGCCACGGTTTTCAACGGCGCGGTGCTGTTTTCGAGCATGACGCGCGCCGCGTCGACACGTGCGCTCTCGACGAATTCGGCTGGCGTTACATGGGTGTCGCGCACGAAGATTCTCGCGAAGTTTCGCTTGCTCATCTTCGCGATGGCGGCGAGCACTTCCACGCCCAGATCCTCGTTCAAATGCCCGAGCACATACTGCTGCACCTGGGCAATGGGCGACGACGCCTCCGCGTAGGGCGTGAGATACGGGCTGAACTGCGACTGGCCGCCCGCGCGCTGCACGAACACCACCAGCCGCCGCGCCACCTGCAACGCGATTTCCGGACCGTGGTCCTGAGCCAGCAGGTAGAGCGAAAGATCGATGCCCGCCGTCACGCCCGCCGAGGTATAGAGATTGCCGTCCTGAATGAAGATGCGGTCGAATTCGACGTTCGCAGTGGGGCACATCGCGGCGAGGGCGGCGGCGTCGTTCCAGTGCGTGGTGACGGTGCGCGCGTCGAGCAAGCCTGCGCGCCCGAGCGTGAGCGCGCCGTTGCAGATCGATCCGAAGCGGCGGGCGCGCGCGCTGGCTTCGCGCAGCCATGCATGCGCCGCATCGGGAAGCGCTTGCGCCACTAGCGAGGGCCCGCCTGCGACGAGCAGCAGATCGTAGTGGCCGGGTGCCTCGTCGAAGTGGCGGTCCGCGCCGATGCGCACACCGCTCGAGCAGCGCACGGTGTCGCGTTCCGTTGCGATCAGCTCGAGCCGGTATTGCTCCTCGGGAGCGAGCAGCCGATTGGCCTCCGAGAAAACGTCGGTGGGCCCGAACACGTCGAGGGCCTGGACGCCTGGGAACACGAGAAGCGCAACAGTAAGCATCGGTGTGGACGAAGAAGGGAGTCAGGGGTCGGAGGCTCGCTAGCGTCGCGCGACGATGGGCAGCGCGGTGGTGATGACCGTTGCGTCGAGGTTCTCCATGAAGAACGTTGCGGCCACAAGGAATGCGATGGCGGTGCGGCGATCGAGGGCGTGCAGCATCAGGCGTGTTCCGGGGCGTGATTCTTCGTCTGCGGCCAGATTCGGCGCGGAGTGTCCCTCATTCTACTGAAGTTGGTACACGCCGTTTGCTGGCATGTTCCGTGCGTGATGTGGACCATGCGATATCCATCGCAAAGGGAGGTCGAAACGATGAGCAACCAGACCGACAAGCCCGAACAGCCCCAGGACGCACCGGAGCCGCGCGGCACGGATCTGCCCAAGCCATTTGGGGACGCTGTGCCCGCACCCACCGAGCCGGGTCTCGATCAGCCTTTACCGCCAAAGACGCACGATTTGCCAACTGCCCAGGAGGAGGCCGAGAGCCCTGACGAGGAAGATCGTGCGCCGCACAACGATATTTCGAGGCCGCTAGGCGACGCGGTGCCCACGCCGGTCGAGCCCGGCCTCGACCAGCCGCTGCCGCCTAAAAAGCACGCGTGATTTGCGCGGCGGTGTCGTTCAGCATTGAGCGCATTCCGCTTGCCTCGCGGCCCGATTGCGGAACCGCGGCACGTAACCGGAACGCCTTGCCGTCGAAGGCGTACCAGTACGTGCCGTGTTCCTTGCCTTCGTTACGGCTTCCTCGCACCAGCAGCATGCAGCTATCTGCGCGGTACGTTAGCGGCTCCGTCACATCTAGCGGCCAGTCTGATACCGTGAACGGCAAGGACGTAACGCGGCCGGTTTTCGTATCGATTGCGGCGGCCATGACACAACCGGCCCCACAGCCCCATTGCGCGAGGATATAGCGCCCGGCGAAATTGACCGGACCTCTGGCGGCATTCTGGATTGCGCTGCGGTATTGGCTCGACCGTGCATCGAACGCGAGGCGCGTGGGTGCGCGCTTCGCCTGGACCGTTGCGGGACAGTCTGCGAACCTGGGCGGTTGTTGCGCGTGCGTGATGCATGGTGACGCACACAGGAGCAGCAACGCAACGGGTATTGAACGCGTACGCATGGTCTTAATACCAGTGGTGACTTTGCCAGAAATTGCGCGCCCGGCGTGCCGTGTGATAGCGCCCATAGATGTAGCGGATTCCGCCCTGGCATTCCTCTACGGCGTTTCCGAATGAAGCCTCGCCGTGGGGGTTCAAATCATATTGTGCGTGAAGCAACTGAAACAGGCCGCGGGCCGTCGAAGCACCGTTACGCGCGTCGACAATGCCCGCTGATTCCTGTGCCATGATCCATAGAAGATCGTTGTAATCCGCCAATGAAATGCCTTCCTTAGCCATCGCGTCCCGAAGGGCGAGTTGTGACGTCAGTGGGACGATGCTGGCGGACTTCTCCGACCATGCATGTTTCTGGTGTTTTATTGGGCGATGCGAGTGAGTATGTGTACCGGTCATCGGCGAATCTCCCATTGATTAAGGAAATCGCAAAGCTAGCGCTAACCCGAGGTGCGCGGTCTGTGCTCTGTCAACATCTGGAGACGGCGCGCCGAAATATCACTCTTCATCCGATGCATCCGTTGGGTAGGGATTGCGTTTTGGCATACTGCCAGGATGTCAGCCTGACCTAAAGTGCTTAACACCCTCTAAGCGATACGGAGAAGACGAGATGAACGAGCTTCGGGGCCTGCAGTGTTTCGTGACACTCGCCGAAGAACTGAACTTCAGCCGCGCCGCGGAACGTCTGCATATCGCGCAGCCGGCGTTGAGCCAGCAGATACGCGCCTTGGAGGACCGCGTGGGCACGCAGCTGATCGATCGCACGCGCCGCCCGCTGCGGCTGACCGAAGCCGGCCAGTACCTTGCCACCGAAGCGCGGCAGATTCTCGGTTCGCTCGCCGAGGTGACACACGGCGCGCTGGAAATTGGCGTTGGCCGGCGCGGTTGGCTCAGTGTCGGCTTCACGCGCTCGTCCATGTACAGCGTCCTGCCGCCCGCGCTCAAGGCGTTTCATCAGGCGTATCCGCAAGTGGAACTCAAGCTGTTCGAAATGCTGACCGACGAGCAAACCGACGCCTTGCGCGACATGCGCATCCATATCGGCATCGGGCGGCAGCCGGTGCACGTGCCCGGTTACACGACCTTGCCGCTGCTGCGCGAGCGGCTCGTGGTGTTGATGGCGTCCGATCACCCGCTCGCCAAACGAAAGAAGGTGCGCATCGACGAACTTGCCGATACGCCGTTGATCCTCTATCCGAAGCATCAGAACGCGCAGTTCAAGCGCACGGTGCAGGCGCTCTACCGCGACGCGGGCGTGACGCCCTTCGTCGCGCACCAGGCCTACGAGATCCAGACCGCCATCGCGCTCGTGGCGGCGGGGCTTGGTGTGACGGTGGTGGGCGAGTCGGTGGCGCGAAACGGCCGCGCCGACGTCGTGGCGCGCCACCTCGACGGCCCCGGCGCTGCGCAGCGCACCGTGCTGGCGGCGACCTTCCGCAGCGACGACACCTCGCCGCATCTGCGCGCGTTTCTCGAATGCCTGCCGCCGCCGCTTGCAGCCACACTATAAGCGCATGCTTATAGAAGCATAAGTATCGCGTCTTGGACTCGACGCTCCCCGCTTCTTATTATCGAAACTCAGGCGCCCGGTCTCGTGAGGTGCCGCCGGCAGCGATCAACGCTCCCGGCCGATAACGATGCAGCGACGGCACCGCCCGTCGCCATGAGGCGGAGACAGCATGAGTCACATCGACGAAGCAGCAACCATGCGAAAGGTTTACAAGCGGCTTGTGCCGCTGCTTTTCTGCATGATGTTTTTCAATTATCTGGACCGTATCAATATCGGTTTCGCCGCGCTCGACATGAACTCGGACATGGGCTTCGACCCCGCCGTGTTCGGCTTCGCGGGCAGCATTTTCTTTATCGGCTACATGCTGCTGGAAGTGCCCAGCAATCTGTTGTTGCACCGCGTGGGCGCGCGCCGCTGGATCGCGCGCATTCTGCTCACGTGGGGCGCCGTTGCGGCCGCAACGGCTTTTGTGTTCAACGCCTCGAGCTTCTACGTGCTGCGCTTTTTGCTTGGCGTGATGGAAGCGGGCTTTCTGCCGGGTATTGCGGTCTATCTGACCTACTGGTTTCCGGAGCGCTACCGCGCCCGCGCCGTAGGCGGGTACATCATCGCGGGGTCGTTCTCGGCCGTGCTGGGCGGCCCGCTCTCGACCACGCTCATGACCTATGCGAACGGCCTGCTCGGCATGCACGGCTGGCAGTGGATGTTCATTCTCGAAGGCGTGCCCGCCATGCTGCTCGGCCTCATTACGCTGCGCGTCATGACCGAGCGCCCCGCGGACGCGGACTGGCTTTCAGCGCAAGAGAAGCAATGGCTCGAGTCCACGCTCGCCACGGAGCGCGAGGCGCTTGGCGGCCATCGGCATTTCCCGCTGCTGAAGGTGGCAAGCGACATTCGAGTATGGAGCCTTGCCTGTCTGTTCGGCTGCGCGCTGGTCGGCATTTACGGGCTTTTCCTGTGGCTGCCGCAGATCGTGAAGAGCCTCGGCCATCTCAACAATATCGAAGTGGGCTTCCTCTCCGCCGCGCCGCCGCTCCTGGGCGTGCTGGGCACATTTCTCGTGAGCCGCAGTTCGGACCGCAGCGGCGACCGCAAGTACCACCTCGCCTTTGTCTACGGTATGAGCGCGCTCGCGATTGCAGGCAGCGCGTATGCGCCGAATCCGCTGCTTGCGTATGCGCTGCTTTGCGTGACAGGCCTCTTCATTTACTCGGGCAACCCGCTGTTCTGGAGTCTGGCCGCTTCGTTCAGAACCGGCGCGGCGGGCGCGGCGACGATTGCGCTCATCAATACGATCGCGCAGTTCGGCGGCGTAGTGGGGCCGTGGAGCATTGGTCTCGTGCGTCACGCCACCGGCAACTTCAAGCTCGCGCTGCTCACCATCGCCGCTTTCCTCGTGGTCGCCACGCTCATCGCCATTGTGATGCGCGTGAAGCCTGCCGGGAACGACGCTTCCAAACCGGCGCTCGCTGGCCGTGATGAAGCGATGGAAAGCTGATTTTTATCGTCCGTACACCTGATGGAATTGCTACATGATCATTGATTGCCACGGTCACTACACGACCTCGCCGCCCCAGCACGAAGCCTGGCGTGCTAAACAGATTGCCGCGCTCAAGGACGGCACGCCGGTGCCGCCGCGCCCGTCGATCTCCGACGACGAGATTCGCGAGAGCATCGAGAACGGCCAGCGCCGCATTCAGCGCGAGCGCGGCACGGACCTGACGATCTTCTCCCCGCGCGCCGCCGGCATGGGGCACCACGAGGCGGGCGAAGCGGCCAATGCGCGCTGGTCCAGCGAATGCAATGACCTCGTGCATCGCGTGTGCTCGCTGTTCCCGCAGCATTTCGTGGGCGTTTGCCAGCTGCCGCAAGCGCAGGGCGTGTCGCCGGAGAACTGCATTCCCGAGTTGCGGCGTTGCGTGGAGGAACTGGGTTTCGTGGGCTGCAACCTGAATCCCGATCCATCGGGCGGGCACTGGTCCGGGCCGCCGGTCACGGACCGCTCGTGGTATCCGCTTTACGAGGCCATGGTCGAGCTCGATGTGCCCGCCATGATTCACGTTTCGTCGTCATGCAATCCTAACTTTCATGCCACGGGCGCGCATTACATCAACGGCGACACCTCGGTGTTCATGCAGCTCTTGCAGGGCGACCTCTTCGCCGACTTCCCGACCTTGCGCTTCATCATTCCGCATGGCGGCGGCGCGGTGCCGTATCACTGGGGGCGTTATCGCGGTCTGGCGCAGGACATGAAACGCCCGCTCCTGAAGGACTATCTCCTCAAGAACGTCTTTTTCGATACCTGCGTGTACCACCAGCCGGGCTCCGACCTGCTCGCCAAGGTGATTCCGGTCGAGAACATCCTGTTCGCCTCGGAGACGATCGGCGCGGTGCAGGGCATCGACCCGGAAACCGGGCACTACTACGACGACACGCGCCGCTATATCGACGCGATCGAATGGCTGAGCGACGCCGACCGGCAACGCATTTACGAAGGCAACGCGCGCGCGGTGTACAGCCGCCTTTCCGCGCAGATCGAACGACAAACCGCACTGGAAGGGATGACGAAATGAATCACAATGCAAACCCGATCGGCTGGCGCGAAAACGCATCCGCACCCCAGGCCAGCGAAGCCACGCTCGCCGTGTTGCGCGAACTGGCCGTGTCGCTCCTGAGCGATAACATGGCGCGCTCGAGCGGCATTCTCGGCTTGCAGCCGTTCCACAAGGCCAAGCCGATGGCGGGCACGGCCGTGACCGTGCGCACGCGACCCGGCGACAATCTCGCCATTCATCGCGCCTTCGACTTCTGCCGGCCGGGCGACGTGCTCGTGATCGACGGCGCAGGCGAAGTGACCCAGGCGCTGATGGGCGACATCATGTCGAGCTATGCAGAAAGCCTTGGTGTACAGGGCCTCGTGATCGACGGCGCGATCCGCGACGTTGGCGCACTTCGGCAGCGCGACTTTCCTGTTTATGCGCGCGGCGTGACGCATCGCGGCCCCTACAAGAACGGACCCGGCGAAATCAACGTGCCCGTGACCATCGGCAGAATGGTCGTCAACCCGGGCGACATCATCGTCGGCGACGAGGACGGTTTGCTCGCCATCGCCCCCGAAGATGTGGAAACCGTGATTGCGGGCGCGCGCAAGCAGGGCGAAAAGGAGGCCGCCGCATTGCAGGCGATAGCCGAAGGCCGCTTCGACCGCGCTTGGGTGTTGCCGCATATCGAACGCATGAGAAGCGGGGTTTGATGATCTCTCGTGGCGCCAGGCGTTAAGATGCGCGCTGGAGCCTGTGCGCTCCCTGGCTCAACCGCAGATCCATTCTTGCTCCATGACCCGATACCTTGACGCTGCCGCGCTGCGCGAACTCGCCGAACACGCGGAGCGAACCGACCCGCCGCCATGCACCTGCACGAAAACGCCGCTCGATGGCTGGCAATCGCAACCGCTTTCGCTCGACGAGCGGCAACTGGAACAGATCGGCACGCTCGTATGCGCCGACGAAGCCGAGCCGACCTTTGCCGAACATCTGCCGGGGGAAACCGGCTACTGGTCGGAGAGCGCGCCGATCGCACCCCGGTACTTTCCGTATAACCGTTGCGGTGTCTGGAAGTGCACACTGTGCGGACGCCTTTACCTTCGCTATACGGAAGGCGGCGGCTATTTCGTCGATCAGCGCATCCGTGCGTTGAAAGCGCGGTTGATCGAGGATGTGCCGCTTTGAGTACGGCTAGATTGGCGAATAACTTCTGATTCGCTCACGCTTATATTCGTTGTGAATCATCCAGAGGCCAGGCTTTTCCCTGGCCTCTCTTTCATTTCTCTCGGCATGACATTCGACTGACTGCCTATAGCGCTTTCGAATTCACAACCGCGCCTTACATGAGCGCGCAGGTCGCGCGGCACAACGCGTGCGTGCGTCGAGCCGGGCCTCTCGATGTGCCCGCGCATCAAATCCTCAATGGCGAGTTGAAGCTCGCGCCCAGACGCCCTCGCTGCAGTGCGATGCAGGAGATGGCGCGACGCAGCACGCGGCGATTATCTTCCCGCTCTGATCAATTCTGAGTTTTGTTCTCAAAATCAAATGCGTGATTTAAAACTTACTAAGTTCGCGTAATTCCTTGGTCGAAAAATTTCCGCAGCCATACATTCATAGATGCCTTTATATGGAAACGATCAATTTCTTTGTTGTGCATGATTACCGTTCCTTGCGCATTCTTACGTCCAGATCGAAGCCCTGCCATTTGGCCGCTTCAAGGACATGGATGACGTGAGCCGCAGTGCGATGACAAGTCATCGATGTGCTCCCGCAGATTCCGTGAGGTATTCGTGTTGACCCACTTGTTCTGCTACTCAAAGGAGCCGACTGATGAATAAACCGTTATTGGCCTTTCTATTGATAGCCACCGTAGCCGTTGCCGGTTGCGGCGGAGGAGACAGCTCCAGCTCGAACCCGACTTCGGCCGCGGCCACACCGTCCGCGCCGAAACTGCTCACGAACATTGCCGTGCCCAATACCACGAGCCCTGCGTTCAGCTTCGACATCGGCTATGTGGAGGCGGGCAAGTATTATCTGGCCGATCGTAACAACAAGTCTGTCGATGTCGTCGACACCAAATCGGACGCGCTTATTGCACAGATTACCGGCAACTTCACTGGCGTGGGCGCGAATACCGATGCCTCCGGGCCGGACGGCATCGTGGGCGTGACGGGAACGCATACGCTGTATGTAGGCGACGTCGATAACGTGAAAGTCGTCGATACGTCCGCGATGCAAACGGTCAAGACGATCCCCATCAGCACGTCCGGCTCGCGCGTGGATGAAGGCTGCTACGATCCCGACGACCATCTCATCATGTTTGCGAGCCCCGGCGACACGCCGCCCTACGTGACCTTCATCTCGACCACGACGCAGACCGTCGTGAACAAGCTGGTCTTTAACGGCTCATCCGGTCTCGAAGCCTGCGCATACGACCCGGTGTCGAAGAACTTCCTCATCAACAACGACGGAACGGCCGCGAACCCCGACGGCGAACTCGACGTGATTACAGCCAGTTCGGTCACTTCGGGCACGCCTGCAGTCAGCAAGTCGTTTCCGCTCGGTAAATGCGGGCCTGCAGGCATCGCGCTCGGTCCTAACAGTGACGTGCTGATTGGCTGCGATCCTTCGGCGGGTGACCCGCTCATCACGCTGATACTCGATCGCAATACAGGCGCGCAACTCGCGTCGGTGCCATTTGGCGGCGTGGATCAGGTGGCATACGATCGCTCGTCGAACCGCTATTTCCTGCCAGCGCGCCACTACGTCACGAGCGGCACCGCGGCGGCGTCGGGCTTCACGCCGACCATGGGTGTCATCGACGGCGCGACGCGCAAGCTCATCTATACCGTGGCGGTGGGAACGGGCGCGCACTCGGTTGGCATCGACAGTAGCCTGGGCGAAGTCTTCGTGCCATACCAGCCCGGCGCATCGGCATTTCCGAATGGCGGGATATCGGTGTTCTCGACGCAGTAGCCAGGAAGCACGAAGCCATAGCCAACAGCCGGCGGACGAGAAAATCGTCCGCTGGCTGTTTTGTTTCTTCGGCTGCTTCGGCCCTTCGGTCACTTACGGTTATGATGTTTCGCACCGTGCCGGCTCCGCGAGCCCGGACTGATTCCATTCATCATTACACCAGCGCATGGGTATTCGGGAACTCGCCAAAGTACTGAAGCTGTCCGTTTCGACCGTGTCGCGCGCCTTGAACGACAGCGACGAGGTGAGCGCCGAAACGCGCGAGCGCGTGCGCGCCGCCGCGCTCGAGCATGGCTACGCACCCAGCAAATCGGCCGCTAGCCTGCGCCGGGGGCGGCTCGACATTGTCGGGCTGATGCTGCCGGTGCGGCGCGAAGAAGAGACCTACACGCTCGGCATTTTCATGAAGCTGGCGGACGGTCTGCAGTCGGTGTTGTCGCGCCACGGCATGGATCTTGTCATGTATTCGAGCGAGTCGTGGGACGACGAGTTCGCGCGGCTGCGGCGCATTGTCGATCGCCGGCATGTGGACGGCGTGATTCTCGCGGGCACGCGCAAGCACGACGAACGGCTCGACTATGTCGCGAGCCGCCATTTTCCGTTCGTGGCGCTCGGCCGCAGCGAGTCGGGCGGCGAGCATGCGTGGGTCGATCTGGACTTCGAGGCGGCCGTGACGGAGGGCGTCGAGCGGCTCGTGGCGCAAGGGCATCGGCGTATCGCGCTCGCCATTCCCGGCGGCGACGCCATGCAGGCGCACATCTACCTGCGCGCATGGAAGAAAGCGATGAAGAAGCACGGGCTGCCGGTGCCCGAAGGCTTCGTGCAGCGCAACGAACTCTCGGAGCGCGGTGGCTATCTCGCGACCGAAGCGTTGCTCAACCTGGACGTGCCGCCGGACGCGCTGATGTTCCAGAGCGACTGCATGGCGATTGGCGCGTACCGCAAGCTGCACGAAACGGGCAGGGCGCCGGGCCGCGATCTGGCGATTTCGGGCGGCGTGCTGGCGGGCGAAGTGTCGGAATACCTGGCTCCGCGCCTCTCCGGCTTCACGCTCGACGCGTATGGTCTCGGGCAGCGCCTTGCGCAGGCGCTGCTCGCGCAGTTCCCGGATATCGGCGAAGCCTACCGCGCCGCGCGCGAGCCGCTGCTGTGGCCGCTGACGCTGCGCGAGCGCGATGACGACACCGTGACGCCCGAGGCCGTCCAACGCTAACGGCCGGCCCGGCAACGCCGCGCAAAGTATTGCGGTTTCCGCGAATCGACATTGTGATTTTCGCTTGGCTGTCTTGACAGCGCCTGCCTCACACGCAACTATTTGCCTGTTTCCGGAAACGTTTCCGGAAAACGCGGTTCCCGCGGCACGAAGTCATGAGACCGAGGCCAGATAACGCGAACCGAACGAGACGGCTCCCGCACCGCCACAGAAAAGAGCCTGAAACAAAGCGCGATTCCCAACGCGCGAAAACGGAGACAGCATGAAGAAGCTACTTGCCGCATCCGCGGCCATTGGTTTGGCATTCTCGCTTTCCTGTGCGTCGCTGCACGCCGCGACGCTCTCGGTCTGGGCCGTGGACGAGCCCGACGACTACACCGCGAAAATGGCGCAGGAATTCGGGAAGCTGCATCCCGATGTCCAGGTGCAGATCCGCAAGGTGGGGTTTGCGGCGCTCAACGACGAAACCATGCGCGCCGTGATGTCCGGCAACATGCCGGACGTCGTGCCGGTCGACAACCCGAACACGGCGATGTTCGCTTCGAAGAACGCACTGCTCGATCTTGGTCCGTACCTCGCGAAGTCGAAGGTGATCGACGCGAAGCAGATCTTCCCCGGCCCGCTGAAAAACGCCACGTGGAACGGCAAGGTGTACGCCATTCCGCGCGGCACGAACACGCTCGCGCTGTACTACAACAAGGACATGTTCAAGGCAGCCGGGCTCGATCCCGAGCGTGCACCGCAAACGTGGGACGAGCTCTATTCCGACGCGCAAAAGCTCACCGACGCAAAGAAAGGCGTGTACGGTCTCGCGTTTTCCGCCATCAACACGGAAGAGGGCGTGTTCCAGTTCCTGCCGTTCGTGCAGGCCGCGGGCGCCGACTGGGACCGCATGAGCGACCCGGGCGCGGTGCGCGCGGCGGCCTTCTGGCAGAAGCTGCTGGACAGCAAGGTGGCCTCGCCGGACACGCTCACGCATAGCCAGTCGGAGGCGGCGGCCACGTTCATCAACGGCAATGCCGCGATGGACATCGACGGTCCGTGGGAACTGGGCGCCGTGGACAAGGGCGCGAAGTTCAAGTGGGGCGTGGCGCTCCTGCCGGTCGAGAAGGCGGGCGGCCCGCGCGCCTCGGCGCTCGGCGAGCAGAATCACGCGATCCTGCGCGGCGCGAAGAACCCGGACGTGGCCTTCCAGTTCCTCGAGTACATGTATGCGCAGCGCGGCCGCGACTGGAACGAATTCGGCATGCTGCCGCCTTCGAAAGACACTGTGACGCCGGACCCGAAGTGGCCGCAGGCATACAAGGTGTTCAACGAGCAGATGCAGTACGCCCGTCCGCGCGGTCCGAACCCGAACTGGCCGAAAATCTCGAAGTCGATCTCCGACGCGGTCCAGTCCGTGCTGACGCATCAGGCCACGCCGCAACAGGCCATGGCGGCGGACGCACAGACGGTTCAAGCCGCGGCCAAATAAGCATTCCGAACGAAGTATGGCATTGAGGTTGCCGCCCGAGGAACATG
Source organism: Paraburkholderia sp. J7 (assembly GCF_905220155.1). NCBI lineage: Bacteria > Pseudomonadati > Pseudomonadota > Betaproteobacteria > Burkholderiales > Burkholderiaceae > Paraburkholderia > Paraburkholderia sp. J7. The sequence continues at coordinate 69,763 of NZ_CAJMYZ010000012.1, forward strand.
CGTTCTTCGGGCGCTGGCCCGCCATTGAGCAATGACCGCCATGAACACACTTTTGCGCCGTGCTCCGCGCGACCCGGCAGCGGGGCTCCTGCGCCGCTTTCCGCGCGCCCATGCCTTCGAGATTTCGCTGGCGGTGTTCGCGTTGCTGTATCTGCTGGTGTTTGCGGGCCTGCCGCTCGTCTACAACATCGTGCTGTCGTTTCAGCAGGTCGATTTGATGGCGCCTGCCACGCTGTTGCGGCCGTTCGTCGGGCTCGCCAACTATCGCGATGTGTTCAGCCGTCCCGAGATGCACCAGGTGATCGTGAACACGGTGCTGTTCGTTGGGCTGTCGCTCGTCTTTCAGGTGGTGATCGGCTTTCTGCTGGCGTTGTTGTTCGCGCAGGACTTTCCGTTTTCGAGCCTCATGCGCGGCCTCTTTCTCGCGGGCTGGATCATGCCGGGCCTCGTGGTCGGCGTGATCTGGAAGCTGATTTTCGCGGGCGATTATGGCGTGCTCAATCACGTGCTGATGCAAACGCACATCCTGCAAGAGAAAATCTTCTGGCTCTCCGACCCGCACTGGTCGCTCTATGCGGTGATCGCCGCGAACGTGTGGCTTGGCGTGCCGTTCAACATGCTGCTGCTCTCGGTCGGACTCGCAGCCATTCCGGCCGACCTTTATGAAGCGGCTGAACTCGACGGCGCGAATGCGCTGCAACGCTTCGTCGGCATCACGTTGCCGATGATGAAAGCCACGCTTGGCGCCGTGATCGCGTTGGGCGCGATCCTGACAATGCAGCAGTTCGACCTGATCGCCGCGCTCACGCAAGGCGGTCCGGCCAACTCGTCGCTCGTCGCGCAGTACTGGTCCTGGCAGCTTTCCCTGCAGACCTTCGAGGTGTCGGCGGGCTCCGCGGTGGCCACGGTCATGCTGGTGCTCGTGCTGATCGTCGCGGTGATCTATGTGCGCTCCACTCGCAACGAAAGGATGGTGTGAGATGAAACAGCCCCCACGCTCGCTGCGCTCACGGCCCCCCAGGGGGGCGGCCAGCCTCCTTGGGGCGGCCCTGCGGAGGCTGGCATGAAGCGCTATGTGCTGTTCGCCATCGCGCTGTGTGTCACGGTGGTTTATCTGTTCCCGCTGTACTGGATGTACATCACCGCGTTCAAGAGCGCGAGCGAAATGTTCCAGTATCCGCCCACGTTCTGGCCGCAGCATCTGCAATCGCATCTGTGGCAGGTGTTCAGCAGCAGCGGCATGGGCCGCTTCCTGTGGAACTCGTTCGTGACCGCCTGCGGCACGGTGGCGGTGACCGTGTTCGTCGGCACGGGCGCGGCCTACGCGCTCGCGTTCGTGCAGAACCGCTGGACCGGTTTCGCTATCTTCGCGGTGCTGGTGCTCCAGGCGCTGCCTTCGAGCCTCATGGTCACGCCGATCTTCACGGCGTTCAAGAGCCTCGGCCTGCTCGATACGCCGCGTCTGGCCGTCGTGCTCGCGCAGATCACCAAAACGCTGCCGTTCTATATCGTGCTGTGCCGCCCGAGCTTCGTGCAGGTGCCGCGCGAGTTGCGCGACGCGGCGCTCGTGGACGGCGCCACGCCGGCGCGCGCGTTCTTCGGCGTGATTCTGCCGCTCGCGGTCAACGGCATTCTCGTCTCGGCGATTCTCGTGTTCCTGCAATCGTTCGGCGAGTACGTGTACGCCCGCTCGCTGATTCTCGACGACCAGTATCAGACCGCCACGGTGGGCCTTTCGGCATTCGTCGGCGCGACCAAGGTCGACTGGATCGGCATCATGACCTACTCGGCCATTTTCGTCACGCCTATCCTCGTGGCGTTCATGCTGCTGCAACGCAAGATCGTCTCCGGGCTGACGGCCGGCGCGCTCAAGTAACGCATACGGAGAATCGCTGTGGATCGCATACAGATCGAGCGCCTGAGCAAGAGCTACGGAGCCGTGCAGGTGTTGAAGGACATCGACATTAGCGTGCCCGAAGGGTGTTTCGTCGCGCTGGTCGGGCCTTCGGGCTGCGGCAAGTCCACCTTGCTGCGCACCATTGCCGGGCTCGAGCAGATTACGGGCGGCACGCTGCGTATCGACGGCCAGGTCGTCAACGACGTGCCGCCGCGCAAGCGCGACGTGGCGATGGTGTTCCAGAGCTACGCGCTCTACCCGCACATGAACATCGAAAAGAACATGTCGTACTCGCTGCGGCTGCGGCGCGCTGCACCCCAGGTCATTCGCGAAAGCATAGACGGCGTGGCGCGTACGCTGGGCCTCGACCAGCTGCTCGGGCGCATGCCGCGCCAGCTTTCGGGCGGTCAGCGCCAGCGCGTGGCCATGGGTCGCGCAATCGTACGCAATCCGAAAGTATTTCTGTTCGACGAACCGCTCTCGAATCTCGACGCGGCGCTGCGCGTGCATATGCGCACGGAGATCCGCAAGCTGCATCAGCGTCTTTCCGCGACTTCGGTGTATGTCACGCACGACCAGATCGAGGCGATGACCATGGCCGATCACGTGGTCGTGATGCGCGCCGGCGAAGTGGAGCAGCAGGGCGCGCCGCTCACGTTGTATCACCAGCCTGCCAACCGCTTTGTCGCAGGCTTCATCGGTTCGCCTTCGATGAACTTCATCGAAGCCGTGATCGGGCCGGACGGGCGCAGCGCACAATTCGGCGGCACACAAGGCGCGAGCGTGCAGACGCTGGACCTTGGGCGTTCGATGCCAGCGGGCGCGGAAGTCTGGATCGGTTTGCGTCCCGAACATTTGACGTTGCACCGCGAGGCCCACGGCCTGCGCGGCGTGATCGACACCGTGGAGACCACCGGCTCCATGAACTTCATCGCGGCGAAGCTCGATGGCGTTGCGGCGCCCGTGATGATCGCGCAGGCCGGGGTATGCGCCATGCGCAGCGGCGAATCGCTGGGGCTCGACATTTCGGGCGAGCACATTCACGTGTTCGACAGGAAGACCGAGCGGGCGCTGTAGCCAAACCGCAAGTGAATCTGGACAAGCTGTTCAATAAGCTATGAGTACATCTAAATGAAAATCAGCGATGGCAACTGGTTGATCCGGGACGGCCTGAACGTCTCGTACTCAACGTCGCCGCACAGCGTGGAGATCGTCGGCGACGAACTACTCGTGCACGTCGCGCCGCGCGACGTTTCGAACCGCGAACGGCAACTCGACACGGGCCTCTTTACGTGGCGCTTCTTTTCGCCGCAAAGCGGCGTGATTGGCGTGCGCGTCGAGCATTTCGCGGGCGTGGTCGATCGCGGACCGCATTTCGCGCTCAAGCACGCGAGAACGGACATCGTTACGCAGAACACCGAGGAGGAAGCGTGCCTGACAAGCGGCTCGCTCACGGTGCGTATCGTGAAGTCGGGAGACTGGTCGGTGGATTTCCTGCGCGACGGCGAGCGCATCACCGGCAGCGGCTTTCGCGCGAGCGGCCAGGTTCACGACGCCAGCCAGCAGGGCGCCGCATTCATGTTCGAGCGCCTCGATCTCGGCGTTGGCGAGAATGTCTATGGCCTCGGCGAGCGCTTCACCGCGTTCGTGAAGAACGGTCAGGTGGTCGAAAGCTGGAACCGCGACGGCGGAACGGGCACCGAGCAGGCGTACAAGAACGTGCCGTTCTATCTGACCAACCGCGGCTACGGCGTGCTGGTGAATCATCCGGAAAACGTTTCGTTCGAAGTGGCCAGCGAGAAAGTCGCGAAGGTGCAGTTCAGCGTGGCAGGCGAGCGGCTCGAATACTACGTGATCGACGGCCCCACGCCGAAAACCGTGCTGGAGCGCTTCACGCAACTCACCGGCCGGCCCGCGCTGCCGCCCGCGTGGTCGTTCGGCCTGTGGCTCACCACCTCGTTCACGACGAATTACGACGAAGCCACGGTGAACCACTTCATCGACGGCATGGCGGAGCGCGGTATCCCGCTGCATGTGTTCCACTTCGACTGCTTCTGGATGAAAGCCTTCCACTGGTGCGATTTCGAGTGGAACCGCGAGACCTTTCCCGATCCGCAGGGCATGCTCGTGCGGCTCAAGGCACGCGGGCTGAAGATCTGCGTGTGGATCAATCCGTATATCGCGCAACCGTCGCCGCTTTTCGCCGAGGGCATGGCGAAAGGCTACCTGCTGCGCAAGCCCAACGGCGACGTGTGGCAGTGGGACCGCTGGCAGCCTGGCCAGGGCATTGTCGACTTCACGAATCCCGCTGCGGCGCAGTGGTATGCGGGCCATTTGCGTCGCTTGCTGGAAATGGGCGTGGATTGCTTCAAGACGGATTTCGGCGAGCGCATTCCCACCGACGTGGTCTATCACGACGGCTCCGATCCGCAAAAGATGCACAACTACTACAGCTACCTCTACAACAAGGTGGTGTTCGACGTGCTGCGCGAAGTGCGCGGCGAGGGCGAGGCGGTGGTGTTCGCGCGCTCGGGCACGGTGGGCAGCCAGCAGTTGCCGGTGCATTGGGGCGGCGACTGCAGCGCGACTTACGAGTCGATGGCCGAGACGCTGCGCGGCGGCCTCTCGCTGGGCTTGAGCGGCTTCGGCTTCTGGAGCCACGACATCGGCGGATTCGAGCACACTGCGCCCGCCGACGTCTACAAGCGCTGGTGCGCGTTCGGGCTGCTGTCGAGCCATAGCCGCCTGCACGGCAGCAAGTCGTATCGCGTTCCATGGCTGTTCGACGACGAAGCCGTGGACGTGGTGCGCCATTTCACCGAATGGAAGTCGCGCCTCATGCCGTACCTGTTCGACGCCGCGCAACAGGCGGTCGATCACGGCACGCCCGTGTTGCGCGCCATGCTGCTGGAGTTTCCGGAGGACCCGACCTGCGATCATCTGGACCGCCAGTATCTGCTCGGCGACTCGCTGCTGGTGGCGCCGGTGTTCAATGCCGTGGGCGACGTGGACTTCTGGCTGCCGGCGGGGCGCTGGACGCATCTGTTCACGGGCCGGCAGGTCGAGGGCGGCCGGTGGCTGCGCGAGCGGCACGGGTTTCTGAGCCTGCCGGTGTACGTGCGGCCGAATACGCTGCTCGCGATCGGGACCGAGGACCAGCGTCCCGACTACGACTACGCGTCGCGCAGCGAACTGCATCTGTTCGAGCTGGCCGATGGCGCGAGCGCGGCAGCGACGCTGCGCGACGAGCGCGGCGCAAGCGTCACTCACGTGAGCGTGACCCGGCGCGGCGACACGCTGACTGTGTGTTACGACGGCGTGAAATCGCCGTTGCCGATGACGCTGCGGCAATGGCCCGAACTGCGCGACGCCGGAGGACTGAAGGCGCTCGCCGGGGAATCAGGCGTAGTCGTGCAGTTGCCGGCAGGTGAGGGAGAAGTGGTGTTGCGCGTCCCGGCGTAAGGCCAGAAATGCGACTGGCCCGCAATGGCGGGCCAGAAGGCAACAACCTTAAAGCGTGGCTTATTCAGCCTTACAGCTTACTGCGCGGCTTGACCGGCTTGCGACGAACCGTTGTTCACGCCGCCGACTGCGCTGTTTTGCGCAGCCACGCGAGCTTCAGCGGCTTGAACGTTCGCCGGATATTCATTGGGGTTCGAACGTGCCGGATTGAAGCCGGCCTTTTCGACCTGGATCATGTCTGCACGGACTTGTGCGCGGGTCACGGGCTGGTTCGACTGGGCGAACACGGCAACGGGAGCGGCGAGGGCGGCAGCGATAACAACGGCTTGGACGAGCGATTTCATGACATAACCTCCAGATTTACTTTCTTCTTGAGCTGCCGACGGGGATGTCTGCAGCGATGGAGGCAGTGTAGGAGGGTCAGGGACTAGGGTAAATACCTAAGAAACGAATTCACTGTTTCTGCCGCAAGAACAATCCGGGCACGGGCACGGCGCAAGCCGTTTATTTCCGAACGTGGTGGGAGTCAGTGGGGTCAGACCGCGCTGGGCACCACGCCGACCGGATCGACGAACTCCGTCTTCCCCATGCCGCGCGACTTGGCCCGGTACATCGCGCTGTCCACGGCGCGCATCAAGGTTCGCGCGTCGAGCGAGCGGCTGCCGGTGCCTTCCGTGAGCAGGCACACGCCAATGCTGCAAGACACCGTGACCGGATAGCCGCTCACGGTGCGCATGTTGGCGAGAATCGCGTGGATGCTGTTGGCGACCGTGAGCGCGTCGTTCTTGTCGTAGACGTGGCGGGCCAGCACCACGAATTCGTCGCCGCCCAGGCGCGCGAGCGTGTCGCCGCGCCGCATGCGGCGCTCCAAAGCCGCGGCGAAGTTGCGCAGCAGTTCGTCGCCCACCGCGTGCCCGAAGGAGTCGTTCACTTCCTTGAAGCCGTCGAGATCGACGAGCAGCATGGCGGTGCGATCGACATCGCCGACGCGCGTAAAGAGCGTGCGCCCAATGGCCTGCTCGAGCCGCACGCGGTTGTAGAGCCCGGTGAGCGGATCGGTCGACGCCTGGCGTTCCAGCCGGTGCACGAGCACCGCCAGATAAATGGACGTCGCCACGAGGCTGAGCGCGATGCCGAGCCCGGCCGCGATGTTGGCGTGCCACCACGGCTGCCAGTGCATGAGTCCCATGATGCCGACGAGCGCGACGACACACGAAAGACCCAGCATACGCTGGCCATAGCGGCAGCCCGCGCCAACCAGAAACCAGAAGGCCACCCACAGCAGCGGCAGCGCGGCCGTGCCGCCCACGGCCAGCGCGGCGGTGACGATGGCCTGATCGGCGAACGTGGAGAGCGCGAGGCGCACGAGCGAGCGCGCCGGCGCGACGGTTACCGCCACATACGTGATGACGCCGAACGCCACATAAGCGGTGACCGCAAGAAGCGTTGCGTAGGCATGCGTCGAGCGATAGATCGAGCAGGCAAGAAGGTAGGCGAGCAGCACGACGGAACCGAGCGTAATGCGCAGTACGGCTTGCTCTTTTTCAGGGTCCTTCGGAAATGCGCGAAACAACGCTTTCCCGGGCCAGGAATGTATTTCCGTTTCGCCCATGGCTGCCACCCCCGCTGTCGTTCTGTATTTGGTCGCCCGGTAGTGTACCCCACACATATTGCGTGTCGAGGCGCGAAAAAAACGAATTTCAATCGTGCTTTGGGCCGATGCGGTTTGCATGCGCCGCGAACGCCAAAATGTGGCGTCGTGCTGGACAACGCAATGCAGCGCTGCGCAACTTCGCGCCGAATGACCGATACTGTGGCGCGCATCGCTTGCAATGCATCAGTTCCGAATACGCTCGGTCAATCCACCAAAGGAGGCGTCATGGGTAGGGAAGGTCTGGAAAAGCAGGGTATGTCGTGTGAGCGGCTCGCGCGAATCGAACGTTTTCTCGACGAAAACTACGTCGCCGCCGGCACGCTTGCGGGCACCGTCACCCAGGTGTGGCGGCGTGGCGAACTCGCGCTGAACTCGGTGCTGGGTCTTGCGGACCGCGAACGAGAGACGCGCATGGCCGAGGACTCGATCTTCCGCATCTACTCGATGACCAAGCCCATTACGTCGGTGGCGATCATGATGCTGGTCGAGGAGTGCAAGATCGCGCTCGACGACCCCGTGAGCAAGTACATCCCGTCATGGGAAAAGCTTGGCGTGTACGCGGGCGGCTTCATGGAGAGCTTCCAGACGCGTGCGGGCGCGCGCCCGATGCGCGTGGTCGACCTGTTGCGCCATACCTCGGGCCTGACCTACGGCTTCCAGCAAAACACCAACGTTGACGCGGCGTATCGCAAGCTCAAGGTGGGTGAGCTTGCAACCGCAGGCACGCTCGACGAAATGATCGAGAAGCTGGCCACGCTGCCGCTGGAATTTTCGCCGGGCGAAGCGTGGAACTATTCGGTTTCCACGGACGTACTCGGCTATCTCGTCGGCAAGGTCAGCGGCATGGCCTTCGAGGACTTTCTGAAAGCGCGCATCTTCGACCCGCTCGGCATGGTCGATACGGCCTTTTACGTGCCGCAAGAGAAGGTGTCCCGCTTCTGCGCATGCTATGCCATCGGCGCGCTCGGCTCGAAGGTCGTCTCCGATCGAGGACCGACGCTGCAGGACGATCCTCATACGAGCCCGTATCGCGAGCTGCCTTCGTTCGTTTCGGGCGGCGGCGGCCTGGTTTCCACGGCGGCGGACTACATGCGCTTCGCGCGCATGCTGCTGGGCGGCGGCGAGCTGGACGGCGTGCGCTTGCTCGGGCCGAAGACCGTCCAGCTGATGACCGCCAACCATTTGCCAGGCGGTGTCGACCTGCCGCGCCTTTCGCGCTCTATGTTCACCGAAGCGGCCTACGAAGGCGTGGGTTTCGGGCTCGGCTTCGCCACGACGATTGCGCCCGCATCCACGCTGATTCCGGGCAGCGCGGGCGACTTCTTCTGGGGCGGCGCGGCCAGCACCTTCTTCTGGGTCGATCCGCGCGAGGACATGATCGTGCTGTTTCTCACGCAACTCCTGCCTTCGACTGCGTACCCGATTCGCCGCCAGTTGCGCACGCTGGTTTACAGCGCGATTATGGAGTGCGAAGCCTGAGATTCGCGCCGCAATGGACCGGCTTTCCCGATGTGCTTTCCTTGCTGAAGGATGGACATCGATTGAAGGCGTGACCACCCACTATGCGTCCGACTCATATGTGCGCGAAGCCTGCTCTCGGGCAGGCCGCGCACATTTACTTGATGAGTCCCTTCTGTCGCCGGTAGACGTCGGTGGGCAGGCCGCCCCATCCCCAGTTTTCCGTTGGCACCTCTTCGATGACGACAAAGGTCGCCTCGAGCGGCTTGTTCAACACGTCGAGCAATAGCTGGCTCACGCCCTTGATGAGCTGGGCCTTTTCGTCCGCCGTGACGGAATCCGTGCCGGGCTTCGTGCCTTCGCGTGTGACTTGAATGGTGACGATCGGCATTTCGCTCTCCTTGATGATGATCCGTGGAAGGAGCGCCGGCGCGCGGCGCTCCTCGTTGGCATCGGTGATGCCCGATGCGGCTTAGTGGCCGGCGATCTGGCCGCCGTCTACGTGAAGGATCTCACCCGTCACGAACGGGGCCGAGTCGAGATAGAGGATGGCGTTCACGATGTCGCTCATCTCGCCCATATGACCCATCGGGTGCAGTGCGCCAAGCGCTGCGTGGGTTTCGGGCGCGTGCATCGGCGACTTGATGATGCCGGGCGACACGGCGTTCGCGCGAATGCCGCGCTTTGCATACTCGATAGCGAGCGAGCGCGTGGCAGCGGCGAGACCGCCCTTGGTCAGCGAGGCCAGCACCGACGGTACGCCGTCGATCGCGTGATCGACGAGTGTCGTCGTGACACTGAGAACATGACCGCTCTCGTGCTTTTCCATCTCTGCAATCGCGAGCTGCGTGATATGGAAGAAACCACCGAGGTTGATGCCCGTGATCGCGGCGTAGTCTTCGGCTGTGTATTGCGTGAACGGCTTCGCCACGAAAATGCCCGCATTGTTGATGAGCGTATCGACGCGGCCAAAACGCGAGACGGCCGTTTCGATGACACGGCGAGCCGTGGCCGGGTCGGCGATGTCGCCGGCCACTGCGACGAGATTGCTATCGTCAGTCTGTTTGATGTTGCGCGACGTCGCGACCACGTTGTGGCCGAGTGCACGGAATGCCTTGGCCGTTTCGGCGCCGATACCTTGTGATGCACCTGTGATCACGACGACTTTGGGGGATTGGCTCATATCAACCTCGAAGTAAGTTGGACTCTCTATCTGATCGGGCTTGCTGCTCCGATGTCGATCAATTTACGCACTGGCGCTCCTGTTTTGAACACAGGGGGCGGACAAACAGTTGTGAGTCGCAGGAACAAATGGGTACAAGCTGGGCACGATGCCGCCAGGCGGAAAAGTCATCGAAATGGCGCTTTATTAACTACGGATAACTGATTAAATAGCGGCGACTGCAACGCGTGAATGCACACGTGCGGGTCAATCTGGATAGGGGGAAAGGTGGAGGTGCGCAGCGACCGTCTGGCCGCTGGCGAGTGGATGCGAGGTTCAGGAGGCTTGCGAGCGTGGATCGTGGTCGAATTCGAGCCTGATCCCGCCCGGTTCGTACACCATGGTGTGGCGTTTTGGGCCCGGCCCGAGGTTTTCCGGCGCAAACTCAATTTTCACGCCGGGCCACGCAGAAACGCGCGAGAAGACCTCGTTGAGCGCTTCTTCGCTGCCTACGCGCAAGGCGAGATGATGCAGGCCCACGTGCGTCTTGCGGTCGAATTCGACAAGGCGGCTCGGGTCGGTCACTTGCCAGAGCGTCAACATGACGTGCCCGTCCGAGACGAACGCAGCAGGATAGCTGGGCCTTTCGCCAACCTGTTTCCAGCCCAGACAATCCACGAAAAAGTCGCGGGTGAGGTTCAGGTCGCGTACGGTCAACCCGACATGATCGATGCCCAGCGTAAGCGGTTTGTCAGTCATGCTTCGATTCTCCTGAGGAAAGAGGGTGACGATCCGGGGCAAATCTCTGCCGAAACAATATAGCTGTGAAGTACGGCGTCGATAGTCGCTTGCCGCTCACATCACTTTTTACACGGTGTATCGCGTCGCGCGCAGAGGGCGTTTCCGCGCCAGTTCGAGGTGCTGACTCGTCGCGTACGGCTCCGGGAACTTGGTTGCACAAATCTGCAATGTCAGATATATTCCGCATCAGATATCGAAGAGGGCAATCGATGAACGATCCCGTCAATGAAGATTCCCCGGGGCAACATATGAGTTGCGGGCCGCGACCGAGCGGCCCTCCCGCGTCGACGAAACGTCGACGAGGCGCCAAACGCTGCTTTCCAGATTGCTCCATGGCTAAGGCGGCTTTTTTTTTACCCAATTATCAGACATGTCAGATAACGGCCCGAGCTTGACGGGACATTCGCATCCAGACGAGAGAACCTAACATGAACCCATCGACCAACCCAGGCGGGCTCGCCCAGCTGACTGGCCTGAAGTTCGCACTGGGCACCTTCGCCGTGGCGCTCGCTACTTTCATGAACGTGCTGGACTCGTCGATCGCAAACGTTGCGATTCCCACGCTCTCCGGCAATCTCGGCGTGTCGATTGACGAAGGCACGTGGGTCATCACGCTGTTTGCCGCGGCCAATGCCGTGTCCATTCCGTTGACCGGGTGGCTCACGCAGCGCGTAGGCCAGGTCAAGCTGTTCGTCTGGGCGATCCTGCTGTTCGTGCTATCTTCGGCAGCATGCGGTCTGGCGCCGAACCTGCTCACACTGCTCGTGGCCCGTATCGTTCAGGGCGCGGTGGCGGGGCCGCTGGTGCCGCTCTCGCAGGCCTTGCTGCTCGCTTCGTTTCCGAAGGAAAAGAGTTCGAACGCGCTGGCGCTGTGGGCGATGACAGCAACCGTGGGACCGATCGCGGGCCCGGCGCTCGGCGGCTGGATCACCGACAGCTACAGCTGGTCATGGATCTTTTACATCAACGTGCCCGTCGGACTCTTCGCCGCTGGCGTGATATGGGCGATCTACCGCGACCGCGAGACTCCGGCCCGCAAACTGCCAATCGACAAGGTCGGGCTGATCTCGCTCATCGCCTGGGTGGCGCCGCTGCAGATCATGCTCGACAAGGGCAAGGATCTCGACTGGTTCAGCTCGCCGGTTATCTGGGCGCTCACCATCGTCGCCGCGGTCAGCTTCGTGTTCTTCTTGATCTGGGAGTTGACTGAGGAAAAACCGATCGTCAACTTGCGGCTGTTCACCAAACGCAACTTCCTTGGCGGCACGATTGCGATCTCGGTTGCGTATGCGATCTTCTTTGCAAACCTCGTGATCCTGCCGCAGTGGATCCAGGGCTTTCTCGGCTACCGCGCGGTGGATGCGGGGCTGGTGACCGCGCCATTGGGGATTTTCGCCGTGATCCTCGCCCCCGTGATGGGCAAGGTCATGCCGCGCTCCGACCTGCGGGTGCTCGCCACGCTGGCGTTCGTGGGTTTCGCCGCCGTGTTCTTCATGCGCTCGAACTACACGACTGGCGTCGATGCCTGGACACTCATCCTGCCGACGCTGCTGCAAGGCATACCAACGGCGCTGTTCTTCACGCCGCTCACCGGCATCATCCTCTCGGGGCTGCGGCCCGACGAGATTCCGGCGGCCGCGGGCCTGTCGAACTTCGCGCGCATTTTCGCGGGCGCCGTGGGCACGTCGCTCATGAGCAATGCCTGGAACGACCGCACGATCCTCCATCACGCCCGGCTCGCCGAACAGACGAGCGTAGAGAATCCCGCTTACACCAGCGCGATTGCGCACCTGCAGGCGACACTGGGCGGCGGCGTTCCGAAGGCCACGGCCTTTTACGAAAGTTCGCTCAACGCGCAGGCCACCATGCTGGGGTTGAACGACATCTTCTGGATATCGGCGGTGATCTTTATCGTCATCATCCCGCTGATCTGGGTGACGAGACCGGTCAAGGGCGGTGGCGCGGGCGCGGCGGCGGCTGGCGGACATTGAATAGTGCAGTTGAACCCGGTCCCGAGGGTATTTTCTTGACAATATCTGATAATGCAGATATTGTGATCCTCAACACGGAGGATGTCGCGATGGACCACTACACCACGAGAAATTTCATGCTCACGGAAAGTGTCGGCTTCAGGATCGTCAAGGCGCGCAATCTGGTCGTCGCGGAAATGGACGCGGCGCTCAAGGACCTCGACATCACGGGCCAGCAAATGGGTATTCTGCTTTCGCTGAAGCAGGGTGTGGCAACCACGCCGTTCGAACTGTCGAAACTGCTCGGTATCGATACGGGCCTCATGACGCGCATGCTGGACAAGCTGGAAACCAAGGGTCTGCTGGAGCGTTCGCGCGACGCAGAGGACCGCCGGGTGGTCAATCTGCACCTCACGGCAAAGGGGCAGGCAACGGCGGCGCAGATTCCGGAAGTCGCGCCGCATGTATTGAACGCCCGCCTGCGCAAATTCACGAAGGCGGAGTTTGCCGAACTGAACCGCCTGCTTCGCAAGTTCACAGACGACTGAACGGTGCGGCCGTGGTGCCGCGCTTTTTTTCGGTCATTAATCTGATTTGTCAGAAAATGAAAACGCAGACTTCTAGATCAAGCATCGGCGCCCGTACGCTGAAGCTGGGTGTATCGGCAATCGCCATGGCCGCGCTGGCGGCGTGCGCAAACTATGCGGGCATCCACAGCGATGCGCAGATGGCCAAGCCACAACAGTTCGAAACGGCGCAGAGCCTGCCGCAAGAAGAGGGCCACTGGCCGTCCGCCGACTGGGTCGACCAGTTTGGCGACGCGCAGTTGAAGGCGCTGATTGCCGAAGGGCTGCAGGGCAGCCCGACGGTCGAGCAGGCCAAGGCGCGTGTGGCGCAGGCACAAGCCTATAGCGAAACCGCGAAGGCGAATACGTTGCCGCGCGTCGACGCCAGCTACTCGCTCTCGCGCCAGCAGTACAGCAGCACGGCGCTGATTCCGCCGCCGTACGCCGGCTCGTGGCAGACCGAAAACAAGGGCCTGCTCACCGCATCCTACGATCTCGATCTGTGGGGCAAGAACCGCGAGGCGCTGCGGGCCGCCGTTTCGCAGACCGCTGCGAGCGAGGCCGATGAGGAGATGGTCAAGCTCACGCTGGATACCTCGATCGCGCGCACCTACAACCAGCTGGCGCGGCTCTACGCGTTGCGCGATATCGCGCAGGAAGAAGTCACGCGCCGCGAGCAGATCGACCGCATCACGGCGGGCCGAATCGCCACGGGCCTCGACACGCAAGTGGAGCGCAAGACCGCGCAGGCAAACCTGGCGACAAGCCGCTCGCGCGTGAGTGCGCTGGACGGCAGCATTCTGACCACGCGCTACCAGCTGGCAGCGTTGATGGGCAAGGGCCCCGACCGCGGACTCGCGATCGCGCGGCCAACGCTTGGGGTGGGCGACGAAGTGCGTTTGCCGGACAACCTGCCCGCCGACCTCGTGAGCCGCCGCCCCGATATCGTCGCGGCGCGCTGGCGCGTGGATGCGATCACGCACGAGGTGAAAGAAGCGAAGGCCGAGTTCTATCCGGACATCAACCTGAGCGCCGCGCTGGGCCTCGACGCGTTCGGTTTCGGCCGCTTCCTGACTGCCGCGAGCCGCACAGCGTCGGTGGGTTCAGCGATCCATCTGCCGATCTTCGACGGTGGCGAACTGCGTGCGCAGTTGAAGGGCCGCTACGCGGAGTTCGACTATGCGGTGGCCGCGTACGACCAGACGCTCATTGGGGCGCTCAGCGGCGTGGCCACGCAGCTCGCGCAGATCCGCTCGAACGACGCGCAGCTCGCCGATGCACAAACCGCGCAGCAGGCGGCGCGCGACGCCGACCAGCTCGCGATCCTGCAGTACAAGGGCGGGCTGACCAATCAGCTCACGGTGCTCAATGCCGACGTCACGGCGCTGAACGCCGACGAAGCCGTCGCCAACCTGAAGATGGATCGCCGCGACGAACAGATCGCGCTGGCTTCGGATCTGGGGGGCGGCTATGTCGATGCCTCAGCCGATACCGGCCACCGCGCGGACGTTGCCGCCCAACCCACTCCCCAAGCCCATTCCGTTATTGCCGCCGCACGTTGAACGGCATGTTTGCAAACCCGTCAGGAGAACTGAAATGAGCGAAACGATCACGACCGACCGCGAGGCGGTGGATCAACGCGACGAGAAGAAAGGCGGCGCGCAAGCGGCCCCGGCGCACGACGACAAAGCGCCCACGCCCCCTGGCCGTCGCAAGCGCCTGATCGCGCTGCACGGCGCCGTCACTCTGATTGCGGCGGCGGCGTATGGCGCGTACTACTTCACGGAAGGCCGCTTTCACGAGTCGACCGACGACGCCTATGTGAACGGCAATCTCGTGCAGCTCACGCCGCAGGTCACGGGCACGGTGGTGGCCGTCAATGCCGACGACACGCAGATCGTGAAGGAAGGCGACCCAGTCGTGACGCTGGATCCGGCGGACGCAAGAATCGCGCTGGCCGATGCCGAAGCGTCGCTCGGCCAGACCGTGCGCCGTGTGAGCGGCCTGTACGTCAACAACGACTTCTATGCGGCCAACGTGGCGCAACGCGAATCGGACCTGGCGCGCGCCAATGACGATCTGCGCCGGCGCGTGGCCGTCGCGGACTCGGGCGCCGTTTCCGCCGAGGATGTCGCCCACGCCCGCGACGCCGTGCAGGCCGCGCAAGCCGCGCTCGACGCAGCGCGCCAGCAAGGCGCGGCGAACCATGCGCTGACCGATCGCACGTCGGTCGAACAGCATCCGGACGTGCAGGCAGCCGCCTCGAAAGTGCGCGCGGCGTGGCTCGCGTACGCGCGCGACACCTTGCCGGCGCCGGTCACGGGCTATGTGGCGCAGCGTCAGGTGCAGGTTGGCGAGCGCGTGTCGCCCGGCACGCCGCTCATGGCCATCGTGCCGCTCGACGGCGTGTGGGTGGACGCGAACTTCAAGGAAGTACAGCTCAAGCACATGCGCATTGGCCAGCCGGTAACGCTCACTGCAGATGTCTATGGCTCGGGCGTGAAGTATCACGGCCGTATCGAGGGGTTCTCGGCGGGGACGGGCAGTGCATTCGCGACGCTGCCTGCGCAGAACGCCACGGGCAACTGGATCAAGATCGTTCAGCGCCTGCCGGTGCGCATCGCACTCGATCCGCGCGAACTCGCGGCGCGGCCGTTGCGCATCGGCCTCTCGATGACGGTGGATACCGACACGCGCGACGATGCCGGCTCGCAGCTCGGCGCGGCGCACAATACGCGCTATCGCACCGATGTGTTTGCACAGTACGATGCGCAAGCCAACGGCGAGATCGAAAAGATCATCAAGCAGAACGAAATGGCTGCATCTTCCTCTACGCCCGCGACCGCTTCACAACCCTCGCCGCAACGTGTGGCGTCGCGCGATCACAATCGAGCGCACACATCGGGATGAACGAGCAGTTCGCCGAGCGTGCGAATCGCTTCGTCGATGCGCTGCGACCACGGATGACCGTAATTGAGCCGGATGCAGTTTTCGAATGCATGCGACGCGGAAAAGAGCGGGCCAGGCGCGACGCTGATGCCACGTTCGACCGCGAGGCGATGGAGCACCATGGCGTCGATGCGCTCGCGGAAGGTCAGCCACAGAAAATAGCCGCCCTCGGGTCGCGTGTACTGCGTGCCTTCAGGCAGCCAACGGCGGATCGCCTCGATCATCGCGTCGCGCTGCGTTTGCATGGCTAGCCGGATCTTCTTCAGATGACGCTCGTAGCCGCCGTGCTCGAGATAATCTGCAATGCCGGCCTGTGCCGGAATACTCGCCGAGATCGTCGTCATGAGCTTGAGGCGCTGCACGCGCTCGGCGAAGCGCCCGGCGCTCGCCCAGCCCACGCGATAGCCGGGCGCGAGGTTCTTCGAAAACGAGCTGCAATGCATGACGAGGCCGCGCCGGTCGAACGCGATGGCCGGCGGCGGATAGTTCGGCGCGTAGTGCAGCTCGCCGTACACATCGTCTTCGATGAGCGGGACTTCGTGTTTCGCGAGCAGCTCGACTAGCGCTTCCTTCTTCGCCGCCGACAACGTGACGCCCGTGGGGTTCTGGAAATTCGTCATGAACCAGCAGGCGCGGATGGGGTGCTTCTCCAGCGCCTGCGCGAGCGCGTCGAGGTCGAGTCCTGTGGCGGTATCCACGGGAATTTCAACCGCGCGCAGCCCAAGACGCTCGATCGCCTGCAGCGCGGCATAAAAGCCAGGAGATTCCACCGCGACGATATCGCCGGGCTGCGTGACCGCCATCAGGCAAAGATTGAGCGCTTCCAGCGCGCCGTTCGTGATGATGATGTCCTCGGCCGGCTGCGAGATGCCAACCCGCATGTAGCGCAACGCGATTTGCCGCCGCAGGTTCTCGTTGCCCGGCGGCAGATCGACCACTGTGCTCCACGGGCTCACGCTGCGCGCGGCCTGGCCAAGCGATTTCGCCAGCCGCGACAGCGGAAAGAGCAGCGGGGAGGGGAACGCGGAGCCGAGCGGCACGATGCCGGGGCGCTTGGCGGCGTCGAGCACCGAAAACACGAGCTCGCTGATATCGACGGTGGCGGTTTCGCCTGCCGTTGCGCGCGAGTCCGCGTGGCTGGCCTTCGAAGGCGGCGCGACGTAATAGCCCGAACGCTCTTCGGCGCGCACGAGGCCCCACTGTTCGAGCACGTAGTAAGCGCGCGCCGCCGTGGACTGGCTCACGCCGTGCTGCGCGATGATCTGCCGCAGTGAAGGCATGCGAGAGCCCGGCTTCAGGTTGCCCGAGCGAATCTCGGCGGCCATGCTCTGCGCGAGGCGTTCATAGCGTGTCATGCGTTCAGGCTGTTCCAGTGCGGTCATGGGTCGATTCGTACGTTTCTTTTGGCGTGCAGGAAGGGGATTCCGATCTGCTGCGCTCAATTATGCGTCGGCTGCTTCTATACGGCCTTCCCCGAAGCGCGGATCATTGCGGCCAGCGCGCATCGCAGTCCGGGTCTGTTCTCCCGGGATGCGCCGGGATTACTGCGCGAGTGCCTGGATCATCACCTAAACCCGCAGAGCTTGCGGCTCTTTTTGCCTGTAGCGTGGCAAGCCTTTCGCCCCGGTGCGCGAGTACCGGGGCGTTTTCTTTATCCGGCGGGACGATTCTGCATCGCTCAGATTGTTCGCAACTGCTCCTTTTTTCGCCGCCCGTGAAGTCCGAACATAGACCCATCGAATCGAACCCGATGGAGAGCGTGATGGAACTCGTACGCATGGTGCGCATGGTCCTGTGGAGCTTCTTTGGCGTGCGCAAGAGCGCGTCGCACGAAGCCGATCTGGCCAATATCAACTTCAGCTGGCTCCCGTTCGTGGCCGTTGGGCTGGCCGCGTTGATCGGCGCTTGCATTTTGGGCGTCGTGCTGCTGGTCGCGCATTCGACAGGAACTGCGCAGGGGTTCTGACGGTTTGCGATTGTTCAAATAGGCTTGCGATTGAAGGTAATTGAAAGGTTTGTTCGGAAGGAACGGCGTTTGCGCTAAGGCGAGCTTATTAGTTAGCGATGCCGGTGCGGTGCGGTTGGTGTGGCGCGCGCCAGCTCCTGCGCAATAAAATGCGCGCTTCGGCTGCCGGACGCTCGCGCTACCTCTTGCGGCGTGCCGGTCGCCACCACGCGGCCACCTGCTTCGCCCGCGCCGGGTCCCACATCGATCACCCAATCGGCTTGTGTCACTGCGCGCATGTCGTGCTCGATCATGACGACCGTATTGCCAGCGTCGACCAGACGCTGCAACTGCACCAGCAATCTATCGGCGTCCGCCGCATGCAGCCCCGTAGTCGGCTCGTCGAGCACGTACAGGTTGCGGCCGCGCTGGCTGCGCTGCAGCTCCGTGGCCAGCTTGATGCGCTGCGCTTCGCCCCCGGAGAGCTCTGTTGCCGGCTGTCCCAGGCGCAGGTATCCCAGCCCGATCTCTCGCAGCAATTGCAGCGGGCGCGCTACCACGTCCTCGCTGGCGAAAAAGTCGCGGGCTTCGTCCACGCTCATCTGGAGCACCTCGGCGATGTTGCGCTCGTTCCAGCGGACCTTCAATGTGGCTTCGTTGTAGCGTGCGCCGTGGCAAGTCGGGCAGGGCGCATACACGCTCGGCATGAACAGCAGCTCCACGCTCACGAATCCTTCTCCCTCGCAGGTTTCGCAGCGCCCCTTGGGCACGTTGAACGAAAACCGGCCCGCGTCGAAGCGGCGGCGGCGTGCGTCCGGCGTAGCAGCAAATAGCTTGCGCACGTGATCGAACAGGCCGGTATAAGTGGCCAGGTTCGAGCGTGGCGTTCGGCCGATGGGTTTCTGGTCCACCTGCACCACGCGCTGCACGGCATCCACATCACCGGCCAGGTGGCCACCAGTGGTTTCGATGACTGTTGGACCCTCGCTCGTGGCTTCGGCCGAATCGTCCTCGGGTTCGTGGCCCAGACGCAGGAGCACCAGCTCGGGCAGTGCTTGCGCGAACAGGCTGGATTTGCCGGAGCCGGAGATACCCGTGACCGCAGTCAACACACCTAACGGAATGCGTGCGTCCACGCCGTGCAGATTGTGGCGTTGAATCCCATGCAGCTCGAGCCATCCACTGGGGGCGCGTTTGCGGCTGGGTAGCGCGGGGATCTCGTCGAACAGATAGCGTGCGGTGCGGGACTCAGCAATCGCGCGCAGGCCTTCGGGCGCGCCGCTGTAGAGCACGCGGCCGCCACGCTCCCCGGCATCCGGTCCCACATCTACCAGCCATTGCGCGCGGCGCATCAGATCGAGGTCGTGCTCGACCACGAACACCGAATTGCCCGCATCACGCAGCTTGTCGAGTGCGTCATAGAGGGCATGGCTGTCCGAAGGGTGCAGGCCCGCCGAGGGCTCGTCGAGTACGTACACGACGCCGAATAGCATCGAACTCAATTGCGTGGCCAGCCGAAGCCGCTGAAGCTCACCCGCTGAAAGCGTTGGCGTAGCGCGATCCAGCGTCAGATAACCGAGGCCCAGCCCGCGCAACTGATGCAAGCGTGCAACGATGCCTTCGGCTAGGCGCTGGGCAGCCATGCGCTTCTCCTCCGACAATGCGGAAGTGCGGCGCACGTCCGGAGTGATCGCATGCGTGGCGCGGCCCGCTGTTGCGCGTTCGGCGCGGTCGCGCTGGGTCGCTTCCTTGTCGATGCCTGCTCCGGCGCAATGAGCGTGGAAATCGCCATGGGCTATGGGTTCGAGCAGGCTGGCCAACCGGTCCAGCGGCATTTGCGTGAGTTCGCCAATGTCCACACCAGCAAAGGTCACCGACAGTGCCTCGGGTTTGAGCCGCTTGCCGTGGCAAGCGGGGCATAACATCCCTTCCATGAAGCGCGACACGCGCTTTCTCATCAGCGCGCTTTGCGTGTTGGCGAAGGTATGCAGCACATAACGCCGCGCGCCGGTGAAGGTCCCCATGTAGCTCGGCTCCTGCTTGCGCTTGAGCGCTGCGCGGGTTTGCGCGGGTGTGAGGCCCGCATACACCGGCACCGTGGGTGTTTCCTCGGTGAACAGGATCCAGTCGCGGTCTTTCCTCGGCAGGTCCTTCCAGGGCCGGTCGACGTCATAGCCCAGCGTCACCAGAATGTCGCGCAGGTTCTGCCCATGCCAGGCGGGCGGCCAGGAGGCGATGGCCCGCTCGCGGATGCTCAACGATGGGTCCGGCACCATGGTGGCTTCGGTCACCTCATACACACGGCCCAGGCCATGACAGGTTGGGCACGCGCCCTGCGGTGTGTTAGGCGAGAAGTCCTCGGCATACAGCATCGGCTGGTTCGCCGGGTAGGCGCCGGCGCGCGAATACATCATTCGCACGAGACTGGACAGGGTGGTCACGCTGCCTACGGACGAGCGTGCATTGCTGGCGCCGCGTTGCTGTTGCAGCGCCACCGCGGGCGGCAGGCCGTCAATGGCATCCACGTCCGGCACGCCCACCTGGTCGATCAGGCGCCGCGCATAAGGTGCGACCGATTCGAAGTAGCGCCGCTGCGCCTCGGCATAGAGGGTGCCGAAGGCGAGTGAGGACTTGCCTGAGCCGGAGACGCCTGAGAACACGACGAGCGCGTCGCGCGGGATGGAGACGTCCACATCCTTGAGGTTATGCTCGCGAGCACCGCGCACTTCCACGAAGCCGCTGACCGAAGCACGACGAGACAACTCACTGGAGGGCTTTTTGGACACTTCGCACTCACCGTTTGATGGGCTGCGCGCCCGTTCAAGATAGACGATTGCACTGTACGTGCCAACGCGAAACTTCCGATATTAACTATCTGTCTATGCCCCGCGCTTCGGCCAAACAGGCCTTTAGCATATCGGCAATCGTGTGCACGCGCATCGGGACTGGGTGCCACGCCTGGATGAGCCGATTCGCGCGGGAGGCGCACGAGCCGCTGCCGTCAAAACTGACAAAGCGGCGGCTCGTGTCGCCGGTTCTTCGTGCGCGAAATGTTGCCCGAGCGCCGGTGGAATAAGAAGGGCTGTACGACGGTCTAGTCATGTAGAGCGTTGTCCCGCCAGAACTGGCAGACGGCGGGGCTTCAACGCTCATTGACCAAGGAGTATCGACATGAAATCAACACCGTCGGATCGCCGTGAGATCCTGAAATCGTTGCGCCCGCCGCTCGTGAGCGCAGTGCTACTGGTACTGTCGTCCGGTACGTTTGCGCAAGCCGCATTGAACCCAGACGTTCATCAGATTACGCGCGCGGAAGTGAGGCATGAACTGAATGAGCTGGCGTCGGTCGGCTATCACCAACCTGTGGGTAACAATCCGTATTACCCGGGCGACATCCAGGCTGCGGAGCAACGCGTTGAGGCAAAACGGCAAGCGCAGGTGACCGCGTCAATGGCCGGTCACAAGGCGGTCGAGGTTGAAAGCAGGCCTTGATTGCGAGAGATGGGGTGTTGTAGAGGGGCTGCTGGCGGATTCAATCAGTCGTTCAAGCCGCCAGTCAGTTCCCTCAGTGAGCAGCGCGACGCTTATGCCGTCTTTTTCGCACCGCTTTCATCGATGCTCACGGTCTTGGGGGTTCCGTTCACGAACCAGCTTGCGCCCTCAGGCTTTTGACGAATCCGTACAGTTCGTTTTTTCCGGCGTCCGTAATGGCCCAATAGTTCATCCGTCCATCGGTCCAGTGAGCGATATGGTAGCCCTGCTGCTCATGAACCTTCGCACTGTCTCCCGCGTCGTTGCCGGGCCACACGTAGAGATTGATTGCATGAAGCTTGTAGCGATAGACCATGACCGCCACGGTGCGGCCGTCGAGATAATCGAGACGCCCGCCAACGAGAGGATAGCCATCCTGCGCCAGATTCAGTACGGGTGGCGCAAAATCGATCTTCCCTTCGAACCATGGCTTGACCGTATGTCGATCCGTGGAAATGACATCGATAAGGTGATTCAGTTGTAGCGAGCGCACATGGTTGTCGACAAACTCCTGAGTAAGCCGGACGTCGGAGGAGGGGGCAGCCAGATAAAGCATCCCGCTTCCCATGAGTGCCGCTGCGCTGATGATCATTACACCAGTTGGGGCCCAGCCAGACCTGCCGCCTTCTTTCCACGAAGGCAGCCAATCCGCAAGACGCTGGAAAAGGGACTTGCGCGGATGCAGTTCCTTCTTGATGCACGCTCGCAGTTCGGCCGGCGCGGTGAACTGGAGCTTGGATGTTTTCAATAACGTACTCACCCGCCGCTGCGAAGCCAGCACACAGTGACACACGGCACAGCCGGAAAGATGATGCTCGAACTCTACCGTTTCACCAAGGGTGAGCTCGTTGTCGATGTAACCCGGTAGCAGTTCGAACGCTTTCCCGTGATCCATCATGCCTCCTGGCCCATTCCTGCAAGGACCGCGGCAAGCTGTTGACGCCCCCGTCCAAGACGGGACATGACCGTGCCCATTGGAATGCCGACAATGCCCGCAATCTCCTTGTAGGTCATTTCCTCGATCTCCCGCAGCACGATGATCTCCCGATGTTCGAGGCTCAGCATGCTCAGCGCCTTGATGACCTGTTTGCGGTCCTGATCGCGCATGACCAGAGCCTCTGGACTTTCGATACCTTCGTCGTCTGGCTCCGATTCATACGCGGCTTCCTCGAATACCTGCGATTCGAAGGCCCGGCTCTTGTTGTGCTGATACCACGTGTAGAACGAATTGCGGACGATGGTCAGCAGCCAGGCGCGCGCATCCGTACCCTGAAAGCTGCCAATAAACCGGAATGCCTTGATGTACGCTTCCTGAACGACATCCTGCGCATCCTGATCGTTGTGGGTCAGCCACCTTGCGACGCTGTACGCGGAATTCATGTGAGGTATCACCAGGGTTTCAAAGCGCCTGAGAGGAGTCAGATCGTTCATTCTGGACCCGAATTGTCGCTGTGACGCATCCGCGCCCGTCGAGAGGTTTAACCGTCGGCGCACAACTTTTATTCCGTACGTTGAGCAAAGCTGGCGTCCAACAGCAATACCGGGGAGTGGGGCGGTTTATTCCAACGACGTATCGCGTTCGAGCGAACGAAGGCGACGCACTCGCCAATGGATTTTTTTTCTCGCACCTGTGTCAGCTGTGGGAATAAGCGGTACCTGTTCCCGGTATACCTTGGCGTGGGCAAGCCCGATGACGACTGCAGCGTTTCAGTCCTCTCATCTGAAAGTGAGCGGAGAAACGGACGCCACGGTGTCTGACGTTCTGGGCCATTGGATTGGTCACTTCATCTCATTTAAATCGGAGTCCAAATTGAATAAGCGAACCATGAATGTTTCCCTGAGAATTTTTTCTGGAGCCGGCGTTGCAATCGACGCGCAGGCTAACGGTCGACCTGTGTCGGGCCTGCCAGTCTCTGCACGCTTTGGGAAGGAGTTGTGATCATGAAAAAGCTCACCCTGCTGGCTTTGGCGCTTTGCGCGCTCGTCAGCTCCACCGAGACTTTTGCGCAGTCCGCGTCCGTGCCGCTCACCCGTGCGCAGGTGCGCGCCGATCTCATCAGGCTCGAACAGGCCGGATACAATCCGTCGGCTGGCGACGACGCGAACTATCCGGACGATATCCAGGCGGCGCAGGCGAAGGCTGCCGCCCAGGACGCTGAACGGCAAGCCGCCGAGCCCCAGCAGCAGAACAGCGACAGCGGCATGGGTGCCGCAATGACAGGCACGAGCGACGCGGGCCACATCAAAAAAGAAAAGACGCCGTCCGATCCGTCGACCTGCGTCGGACCGGTTAGCTTTTGCACTATCTTCTTCGGCTCTTGAGCCAACCGTCACGGTGCTTCGCGAGTTTCAAGGTGATCCGGTGCTGCAACGACCCATCGCGCCAGACAATTGATACGCGGCGCCACTTTCCCGGATGAACGTTTCCACAAGCACTGCGCCAGCGCCCCGCTAATGCCGGGGCGCTGGCGTTTTGTGACCGCGGCTGCGGGCTACTGTCAGGCATGTTCCGCGCGTGGTGCGTTTGAGGGAAAATACCAAAATCAAGGCCGGTCTTCGCGGCCCGCATATGAACCTCCTCCCACAGTGCCCCGTCGCAAGTGACTACCTGTACATAGAATGCAAGGCTACCTACCAAGTGTCGTGTTGACGGGAGCTGCCGCTCTACTCGAAGCGCTTGGCGTCCGACCCGAGTTGGTGGTGACTCGAGCGGATTTGCCGGAGCTTGCGCTGCGTTCCACTGATGTGCCAATTCGAGGCGCACAGGTACTGCGCTTCCTTTCGCTCGCTGCTGAAATCACACAATGCCGGGACTTCGGACTGAGGCTCTCCGAGTACCAGGGCCTGGCGGTCCTGGGGCCGATACTTGTCATGATGCAGGGCATGCGTACCGTTGGCGAGGCCATGGAAACGCTTGCCGAGTTTTATGTGCTCCATACGTCAATGTCATCGGTAAGGGCAGTTCGCGATGAACAAGGAATGGTATTGACTTACGACATTGAGAATGCGGCTGGGTCTGGAGAGGTGCAGGCAATCGAATTGGGGCTTGCCAACGGTGTGCGGTATTTGCGGACGATTTGTGGCACAGACTGGAAGCCGGAAGTCGTGCAGTTTCGTCATGCTGCGCCGGCGGACTGCTCGATGCACTTGCGTACGTTTGGACCATCCCTGAGATTCAACCAGGATAGAAACGCGATTGTTTTGGACCATGACACGGTGATGCGCCCGGTTACGCAGTTTCGGCGTAACGCACATCGCGTGCTCGAAGCACATTTGCGGCGAGAAAGGGCGCAAATCGAGGCGCTCTGGGTTGTGCGCACGCAAGCGGTGATTCGGGCACTTTTGCCGTTCACGGACAGTTCGCTGAATGCGATTGCACGAGCGCTTGCAATTTCCCCGCGGACTCTGCAACGCCGCCTCTCGGAAGCGGGGACGAGCTTCGATGAAATTCGGGACGAAGTTCGTGAAGACCTCGCGGTCAAGTATGTGCAGCAATCCAGCCTGCCGCTTGCGGAGATATCCGAAATGCTGGGTTATTCCCAGCAGAGTGCCTTTAGCCGTGCATTCAAGCGACTGCGGGGCATGACGCCCCGACAGCTGCGCGCAACGTGCCGCGGGACCGACCGCGAACGCGCCGACGACTAGCGATCCTGGCTGGCAGTTCAAGCTGAGACGAACGCGGGATCCAGAAAGTCAGGATCAGGATAACGATAGAACCCGCGCCCCGTTGACTCACCAAGATTGCCCGTCTCGATGAAATGCGTCTTCACGTACTCCGCAATACGACGATGAGTGGAATCGCCGGTGCGTTCAGCGAGTGCGCGGGTGACGTTGTACACGGTCGTCATGCCGATTCCGTCGAGAATGCCGAAGGGGCCGATGCAGTCTCCTTTCGCAACCATCCATGCTTTGTCGATCGTCTGTATGTCGGCGACATCGTTGACGAGCAGGCCGAGTGCCGCCAATAGCATCGGAATAAGCATGGTATTCAGCAGGTAACCCGGTTGCTCCTTGCGCAGCGGCAACGGCACCATGCCAATACGGCGGGAAAACTGCACCACGCGCCCGAATACGGCAGGGTCGGTGCCCGCGTGGCCCATGATCTCCGCGATGTTGTGCTTCCAGACTTCGTGGGCGAAATGCAGCGTCAGCAGGCGCTCGGGGCGGTCCGTGACGCCGACAAGCTGGCTCGGCACGAGCGTCGACGAGTTGGTCGCGAAGATGGTGGCGGCAGGCGCGCAGGCAGACAGCGCGCGGTAGAACGACTGTTTGGTCGCGAGATCTTCGGGGATGGCTTCGATGACAAGATCGGCGTGCGCCGCGGCAGAACCAAGATTGATATTGCCCACGATGCGAGCCCGCGCGGCTTCGATTTGTGCGCGTGTGGCGCCGAGCTCCGCAGCGTAAATGTGACCGAGTTGATCAAATCTCATGTTCGCGCGTTCGAGGCAGCCAGTGTCAACATCGTAGGTAATAACATCGACGCCGGAGAAAGCGCATTGAAAGGCGATCTGCGCGCCGAGTACGCCAGTGCCGGCCACCATGACGCGAGCAATCGGCTGGCTATCGTTCAGGGAGTGAGAAGACATGAATGACAGGTGATGGATGTAACGTATAGAGAGGAGATTGGTCCCAGTCGTGCGCGATCAGATGGAACTGTGTCGCCCCGGTTTGATCAGCGAACTCAAGTGCGTCCGACTCGAGATGAGCCGCGGTGTAGAGCGCAATATTCGTGGACCTGGCGTTTTCAGCGCGGCCGCGCTGGTCCACTGCGACGGTCCGGTATCCCGCAGCGCCGAGAGCGGCCAGTACGTCGCGCAAGCAGTCGGCGAATTCCGGCCAGTCATGGAGCAGCAGGACGCACTCTCCGCTGCGCGGCCCCGCAGCCAGCGCGGTATCGGCATGCGGTCCACAGGTCAGCGTCAGGGCTTCAATGGATTCGGCCGGCGCGGAGGGTGCGAGGTGAGCCATAGGCGTAACCTCCGTGAGAAGGCGTGCTGCTTAGCGGCTGCCCTGACAGCCGATCAGGTCAACTTCAGGCAACCCATGGCTCCTGCAATAGGCCTGGTAGCGGTTCAAAGCGGTCCGCCACGTCTCGACGTGCGTGACATTGCCCTGTTCATCCAGGAAGTGGAGTTCTCCGGTCGAGACGACGAGCGCCATGCCGTTGTCGTCGTCGGAGAGGTTCGTGAACGAGTGCGACGACTCCGAGGGCTCGAACACAAAGTCACCGGCTTCTGCGATCCAGTCGTGCTGGTCATATTTCCAGCGGCCGCTGAGCGTGTAGACCATCACCGTGCCGGTATGCCGGTGGATATGCGCGCCTTCGCCTTTGGCCGCCTTCATAAGCAAGACCACTTCGCCCGTGACAGGGTTGATCCGGAAATACTTGAGGTGAATCTTGTCGTTGATCGGAGCAAAGGGGAGCCACGGCGTGGATTGTCCGCCGATATGCACCGTGTCAATTGCGGAAACATCATTGAGGGCTTGTGCGACTTCTGCGTTCATGGAAAGTGTCTCCAGTGGGGATGAGGAACAGGATTGGCATCGAGACAAGCCGATGTGCAATCTCTGGTGTCTATTCCATCGCAGTTTCGCCGCCGGAACTTGACTGGCGCCGCCCAAATTTGTACTTTACGCGCCAGTTTTTCCTCGTGCTGGAAGACCGGCAAAGAGGACGCCAGCCAAAGATCGTGTCGGCTGGCCGTCAAGGCATGCATGTGAAGAATCCGTTCGAAAAGGATTCCTGTTTATAGCGTGGGCGTGATTCGATGAATCGACTGCTGCTGCACAAGTGATGGTCGTTTTCCTGTACGGATGGGGAATAACCGGCGCCTGCCCGCGGTATGACAGGAAAGGCACCTAAACAGGAGATCAAAATGGACATCATCGACATGGCCCGCGCGTCGGGATTGACCGTCATCCTCGATGGCAGGATTGGCCGCGAGGAATACCAGAGCGTATGCGGTTCGGTATCGGCTTTACAGCGATTCGCGGAATCACTGCATCGATGCACGGCGCGTCAGCATGAGAGTGCCGCGCACCGGTCATCGGCGGCCAGCGTGTTTGGCCGGTTACGTCGGCGCATCAGCAGACTGGCGATAATAGCGGGCGCCACGGCGAAGCCTGCCCAACGCATGGCGCGCCGTAGGGCATGGCAGGCTCAAGTTGGGAAGCCTCGGGGTAAGGCCGCAGCAGCGTGAGAAATCGAATATTAAAACAGGTGTCGAATGCCAACATCGGCGCCGAACTGTGACCCTGTTACGCCAAAGAGCGCCCCGTTGATTGCTAATCCTGTATTCATGCGCCCGTGATTGTTAGCGTAAGCGACCTGCGTGTAAAGAGTTGTGCGCCTGGAGAGAGAATAGTCAACGCCGAGCGAGCCGAGGATTGAATGATTGCTTGAGTCATTGCCGTCGCGGGTATACCAGGCACCACCGTCGATGGAGAGGGAGGGTGTGAGCGAATATGCAAGGCCGCCGGCGATCACGCGGTTGTCGAAGGAGCCAGCGACTTTGTAGAGCGTGTAGGAGACTTTGATAGACAGGTGCTCGAGGTAATAAGTTGCTCCGATGTTCCGGCCGACGAAAGCGACGGTACTTGGGTTCGGTATGGTGGCTGCGGTCCCGCCTGAGTTGCCGTTATACATCGCGGTGCTGAGCAGCAAGCCGCTAGCATGCCAGGAAAGCCCGAAGGAATACTGCTGACCTGCCTTGAAGTCGCCAGGAGAGCCACCAAAGGCGTACATGGCACGGCCCTGGACGCCCGCAATCTCAGGTGACGTGTACATGATTGAATTGGCGTTGAAGAGGCCAGTGACGACGACGTTGTCAACGTAGTTGACGAGTCCGCTGCCAAAATATTTGAAGTCCCGTGGATCGGTCGCAAAGATCGAAAGCAGGAACGGAGAGTATTGAAGACCGGCGGTGACTGTGCCGAAGCCGCCGACCAGGCCAACCCACGCCTGGCGGCCGAAGAACTCGCCGTTAGAGTCACCCAGTCCACCGTTGGCAATATCGATGCCGCTTTCGAGGTTGAAAATGGCTGCGAGCCCGCCACCAAGATTTTCAGTCCCTTTTACGCCAAAGCGAGTCGCGCTTTCGCCGCCGCTCTGAAGGGAAAACTGATGACCTTCACTGGCACCCGTGGCGAGATTGAAGGTCTTGTTCGTGTAGAGAATCTGGGCGTCTGCAATGCCGTACAGCGTGACGCTACTTTGGGCATGTGCAACAGATACAGCGGCGAGTGCGCAGGTGCTGATGGCGGCGCTTCGAATGGCACGCCAGGTTGGATTGCACTTCGTCATGCGGGTGTCTCCTTGAATGGCTATGCGGTCTCCTCCCTGTATTTACGCGCATTACACACATCGAAACTTGACCTACGCCGCCTGAATTTGTACATTTCCCGCCAATTCAAACTCAGCGCGGTGTCGCAATGACGACAACATGTGCGTTGCCGTGCCTGGCGAGCAATTCCCAGCACGATTGCCTTTGTGTGATTTAATTAATAAGGATAGCGATATAAACCGCGTCAGAAATGTGTCGTAGAACCAGTTCAGTCGCCCCAACGACCTGCAAAACTTCAAAACGGTTGCGCGCCCAGCAGCGTTGGCGGTGCGCGTGAGCGTGTTCGGATCGACAATGCAGGGCGCGGCTTCGGTTGCATGGCCGGAAAAACGATCGACAGTAAAGACCTCGTCACCGTCGAGCAGATGCGCGAACTCGGCGAAATGAATGAATTCAATTGCCCGTGGCCGAACGCAACCGACGACACGGGTCGAGTCAACGCATCTCAGGTGACATAAAGCAGTACACCCCGCCAGGCATTCCCCAAACCAACCTCGCTCCAGCCTGGATTCGGAGATATGAAGGTTATCTTTGCAGTTTACCTTCATATCTCCTAGAATGCGGAGATGACCGATCGCGCCAAAACTCCCCCTCCCGACCTCGCCGCGTCGCTTGCCGGCGACCTGCGCGCCCTCGTCGGGCAACTGCGCCGCCGTTTTCGCGAGCAGGCGATCCTCGGCGAATTCACGCCGTCGCAGATGGCCGTGCTGCTGCGGCTCGAACGCGAAGGGCCGGCCACGGTGTCGAGCCTCGCGCGCGCGGAGGGTATGCGCCCGCAGTCGATGGGCACACTCATCGCGCCGCTCGAGGCGGCGGGGCATATCAGCGGCGCACCGGACCCCAACGACGGGCGCCAAACGCTCTGGTCGCTCACCCACGCCTTTCGCGAGTGGCTCAAAGAAGGGCGGGCCGCGCGCCAGGACTGGCTCTCGCGCAGGATCGACACGCGCCTTTCCGGCGCCGAGCAACAGCAGCTAGCCGCCGCAGTCGACCTGCTCAAGCGGCTCGTGGCCGACTAAGGCGAGGGGCTCACATGAGCGCTCCTGCTTCGGGGTTCTTTCGCTCGCTCAAGAGTTACAACTATCGCGTGTGGTCGGCGGGTGCGCTCGTCTCGAACGTCGGCACGTGGATGCAGCGCACGGCGCAAGACTGGCTCGTGCTCACCGGCCTCACACATCACAGCGCGGCGGCGGTGGGCATCGTGATGGGCTTGCAGTTCGGCCCGCAAATGCTGTTCATGCCGTGGTCGGGCTTTGCCGCCGACCACTTCGACCAGCGCAAGCTGCTGATGCTCACGCAGGCGCTGCTAGGCGCTTTGGCCATTGCACTAGGCGTGCTCACGGTCACGGGGCTCGTGCAGCTCTGGCAGGTTTATGTGTTCGCGTTCCTGTTCGGCTGCACGACGGCATTCGATTCGCCGGTGCGGCAAACCTTCGTCTCGGAGCTGGTCGGCGACGCCGATCTCTCCAACGCCGTCGCGCTCAATTCCACCTCGTTCAACGCCGCGCGCATGATCGGGCCGGCGGTGGCGGGACTCGTCATTGCTTCGGTGGGCGTGGGCTGGGCCTTCCTGCTCAACGGCCTTTCGTTTGTCGCCGTGCTGATCTCGCTTACGCGCTTGCGTGTGGACGAACTGCGTTCAGCGAAGCGCAAGCAGCCCGCGAAGGGCGGGATTGCCGCGGGATTCCGTTACGTGTGGGCGCGCCCCGACCTGCGGGCGATCCTCGTCATGCTGTTCCTGATCGGCACCTTCGGGCTGAATTTCCCGATCTTCATCTCGACGATGGCCGTGAACGTCTTCCACGCCGACGCGGGACGCTACGGACTCCTTTCTTCCCTGATGGCGGTGGGCACCATGAGCGGCGCGTTCTTCGGCGCGGGCCGCAGCCATCCGCGTTTCGTCTCGCTGTTGTTCGCGGCGGCGGCGTTCGGGGTGGCGTGTGTGCTGGCGTCTGTTGCGCCCGGTTACTGGTGGTTCGGCGGCGCGCTCGTCATGATCGGCATCGCGGCGCTCACGTTCACGACCGAAACCAACAGCCTCATGCAGCTTTCCACGGAACCTGGCATGCGCGGCCGCGTGCTGGCGATCCGCCTGGCCGTGGCGCTCGGTGGCACGCCCATCGGCGCACCGATCGTGGGATGGATCGCCGACCACTGGGGGCCGCGCTGGGCCTTGCTGGTGGGCGCGGCTTCCGGCTTCGCGGCCGCTATTGTCGCGGCCCGCGCGCTGGCGCGGCGGGCCCACGAGCAGTGATCGAGCGCAGCCGCTTCAGGCGGCCTTCAATTCCACGCGCTTGATGTCCTTCACGATCACGAGGTAGCTGATCACCGTGACGAGCGCGTTCACGCCGACAAAGGCGAGCGCGCCGTTGAACGAACCGGTTTCGGCCAGCACATAGCCGATCACGATCGGCGTGACGATGCCGGCCACATTGCCGAACATGTTGAAGATCGAGCCCGAGAGGCCGATGGCTTCGCGCGGTGCGGTATCGGCGATCACGGCCCAGCCGAGCGCACCCAGCCCCTTGCCGAAGAATGCGAGCGACATGAGCGCGACCACGATCCAGTCGCTGTTCACGTAGTTGCAGCCGACGATACAGCACGAGAGCATCATGCCGCCGACGATCGGCGCCTTGCGCGCCACAGTGAGCGAGCGGCCCGAGCGAATCAAAGCGTCCGACGCCACACCGCCCAGCACGCCGCCGAGGAACCCGCAGATGGCGGGCAGCGAAGCAACGAGCCCCGCCTTCAGGATGGTCATGTGGCGTGCCTGCACGAGGTAGATCGGGAACCACGTGAGGAAGAAGTACGTGAGCACGTTGATGCAATACTGCGCGAGGTAGATGCCGAGCAGCATGCGGTTGCCCAACAGCTGGCGGATGACCGCCCAGTTCGCGCCCTTGCGTGCCTTGCGTTCCGCGCGCGCCGTGCGTTGATGCCCGTTCACGATGCCGCCGCCCGCCTCGATGTATTCGAGTTCCTGCTGGTTCACGCCCGGATGATCGGCGGGGTTCTTCATGAACCTGATCCACGCAAAGGCCAGCACGAGGCCGCCCACGCCCATCACGATATACACGTGATGCCAGCCATACGCGTGCGTGAGCCACGCCATGAGCGGCGTGAACACCACGGCCGCGAAATACTGCGCCGAATTGAAGATGGCCGAGGCCGTGCCGCGCTCCTTCGCCGGGAACCAGCTCGCGACCACTTTCGCGTTGGCGGGGAAGGCGGGTGCTTCGGCCGCGCCCATCGCGAAGCGCAGGGCGAAGAGGCCTGCGATCGCGGCGCCCGCGCTGCCGAGCAGGCCAATCGAGCTTTGCAGCAGCGTGAAGAGCGACCACAGGAAGATGCTGCCCGCGTACACGCGGCGCGCGCCGAAGCGGTCGAGCACCCAGCCCGCGGGCACCTGCGCGAGCACATACGCCCAGCTGAACGCGGAGAAGATGTAGCCCATGTGGATGGCGTCGAGACCGAACTCGGCACGCATTGCCGAACCCGTGACCGAGAGCGTGGCGCGGTCAGCGTAGTTGAGCGTGGTGATGATGAAGATCAGCGAGAGGATCAGGTAGCGCACCTTGGTGCGCCTGGCGACATCGGACTGCGTGGCGGTGCGGCTCAACGACATGTGGATCGACCTCTATCGTGCGCGAGACCCGGGCCGCGCAACGTGAGCGAGGCGGCGGCCCGAATCTGCTGTCTCCTGACGGCGCGCCTCATGCGCGCCGCATCTACTTATGCAGGAACGCGCTGAACTTACGTCAAGCGCGTTCCGGGTGCGGACCTGCTCCGCTGCCTGTTCAGCCAGTTGTCAGCAAGTTGTTTGACATCGAGGCTGGTTGTCAGAGCCAATCGTACATTGCCCAGGAAGCCGAGGCAACCGAACTGTACGCCTCTTGAGTGGGTCTCAGGGTAAACTCGAATTTCAGGATAAGCGCGTGATGATGGGATGATATGCCCAAGTTGTTGGACAACATGGCGGGCACACCCTCAAGACTCCTGCGTTTGGGCCGTAAAGAAGAACACCATGGAAACCGGGGATTGAAGCAACATGCGCAACACGACGGTACGAGCCAGCCTCCTTGCAGTGCTGGTGATCTTTGGCGTGATGATTCTGATCGGCGGCTTCGCGGGCGTGTTTTCGCTGCGGGAGTCGAACGCCAGCGCCCAGCGCCTGCACGAAATCGCGCGCCAGACCATTCTGGTCAACGACGCCTACAAGGACACCACGCGCACGCGCTCGGCGCTCGTGCGCGGCTATAGCGCGCTCAAGGAACGCAACGACACGGCCACGCGCGACTCCGCGCTGACCAGTGCTGCCAAAAGCTTCGAGCTTTCGGTGAGCGAAACGCAGGCCTTCGCCAACGCCCCGGCGTTCGACGGCATGGACGCGGACCTCAAGCGTCAGTTGCTCGACTCCGCCGCACAGCTTTCCAACACGCTCACGCGCGCGACCGCCGCGCTGCGCAACGGCGACACAGCGGCCTATGTGGCGGTCAACGACACCGACATCACCGCCGCGGGCGCGGCCTATTCCGTGAACGTGGAGAAGTTCCAGAAGCTCGCCAACGCGCTCGCCGAGGCAACGCTCGAAGACGGCAACGCGCGCTACGCGTGGATCGTGAGTCTCGTGGGCGTCGGCGTGGCGATTGCGCTGGCGCTCGTCGTCGTGACGCATTTCGCGTTGCAGCGCATCGTGTCGCGCCCGCTCGCCGAAGCGGCGGCGGTGCTCGACCGCATCGCGTCGAACGATCTCACGGTGCGCGTGCCCGAAGCGGGCCGCAACGAAATTGGCCTGCTGTTCGCGGCAATGCGCCGGATGCAGGCAGGGCTTTCGCGCACCGTGGCCGGCGTGCGCGACAGTTGCGATGCAATCCACACGGCCGCGCGCGAAATCGCGGCGGGCAACCTCGATCTGTCGAGCCGCACGGAAGAGCAATCCGCCTCGCTCGAAGAAACGGCTGCGAGCATGGAGGAACTCACCTCCACCGTGAAGCAGAACTCCTCGAACGCATCCGAGGCCAGCACGCTCGCAACGGGCGCGGCCGATCTCGCGCAGCGCGGCGGCGACGTGGTGGGGCGCGCCGTGCAGACCATGCAGGACATCAGCGCCAGCTCGCAGAAAATCGCCGAGATCACCGGCTTGATCGACAGCATCGCGTTTCAGACCAATATTCTCGCGCTCAACGCCGCCGTGGAATCGGCGCGCGCGGGCGAGCAGGGGCGCGGCTTCGCCGTGGTCGCGGGCGAGGTGCGCACGCTCGCGCAGCGCAGCGCGGGTGCCGCCCGCGAGATCAAGGAACTGATCGGCGCCTCGATGGAAGACGTGCGCAACGGCAACGCGCTCGTCGCGCAGGCAGGCGAGACGATGAACGAGATCGTGAACTCGGTGCGCAACGTCGCCACCATCATGGCCGAGATCACCACGGCCACCGCGGAGCAGAGCACGGGTATCCAGCAGGTTGGCATGGCTGTGAGCCAGATGGACCAGGTCACGCAGCAAAACGCCGCGCTCGTGGAGCAGGCGGCCGCCGCGGCGAGCGCGCTGGAGCACCAGGCGCAATCGATGAAGGAAGCGGTTTCGGTGTTTCGCGTTGGCGCGCTTGCGTGAAGGCAGGCGAGTGCGAAGCTGATTAATAGAAGTAACAAACGGAAAAAGAGTTGATGAAGAAGAACGCAATCTTGCGCGGCGTGGTGGGTGCCGTTTTCGGGCTCGCGGCATCGGTGGCCGTGCACGCAGCTAACTACGTGTACGTGTCGAACGCCGATAGCCAGGACATTTCGGTGTTCCGGCTCGACGCGCAAAGCGGCGCGCTGGCCGCGGTCGAAACCGTGCCGGTGGGCGGCACGGTCATGCCGATGGCGTTCTCGCCCGATCATCATCGCCTGTATGCGGCGCTGCGCTCGAAGCCGTATCGCGTGGTGAGCTTCGCGGTGAATCCGCTCGATGGCCACCTCGTCGAACTCGGGCGCGCGCCGCTCGCGGAGAGCATGGCCTATGTGTCCACCGACGGCACGGGCCGTTATCTGCTTTCCGCTTCGTACGGCGGCAATCTGCTGGCGGTGAACCGTATCGCCGAAAACGGCGTGGCGGGCGACGTGCTGCAAACTGTGAAGACGGGCCCGATGGCGCACATCATTCGCACCTCGCCGGACAACCGTTATGCGTTCGCCTCGGTGCTCGGCGCAGACGCATGGCTGCGCCTGAAGTTCGACGCCGCGACGGGCGCGCTCACCGAAGACGCGCAGCCCGCCTACTCGCTGCCCAAGGATTCCGGCCCGCGCCACTTCCAGTTTTCGCCGGACCAGCGTTTCGTCTATCTGATCGATGAGCTCGACGGCAAACTGCACGTGCTCGCGTTCAACGCGGCGAACAATACGGTCAAGCCGATCCAGACGATCTCGATCCTGCCCGCTGACTTCTCCGGCGACAAGCCGTGGGGCGCCGACGTGCACCTCACGCCCGACGGCCGCCACCTGTATATCTCGGAGCGCACGTCGAGCACGCTGGGCGCGTATCGCGTGAACAAGGAAACGGGCAAGCTCACGCGCATTGGCACGTATGCCACGGAAAAGCAGCCGCGCGGCTTCAATATCGATCCTTCGGGCCAATACCTCTTTGCCGTGGGCCAGCTCTCGCCCACGCTGAGCGCTTACCGTATCGATGCGAAGAGCGGCGCGCTGCACGAGCTTGGCAAGTACCCGGTGGGCAAGGGCGCGAACTGGGTCGAAGTGGTGGACTTCGACGGTTCGAACGAGTAAGGCATAAGGGGCGGCTTTGGCCGCCTTATTGTTGGTGGTTCTCAGTCGCGAAGGTCATTGCCTTCGCTTCGCGCGTGTCTGCGTGCGCTGCGTCGAGACCTTCGATCGAGCGCAACCGCGCGGGCGCGGAGAACGCGATGATCGCGAGTTGCATGGCGAATCCGCACGCCGCGCCCACGAGGCAACTGGTCATGCCAAGCCGCGTGCTCAGGAGCGCGCCGAGCAGGGCGCCAAGCGGGCGCGCGCCGAATGTCGCCGTCATGATGACCGACGAGACGCGCGCGATCAGATCGCGCGGCGTGACGACCTGGCGCAACGCCGTGGTCGAGATGGTCCAGACGATCGGCCCGAAGCCAAACAGAAAGAAAGCTAGAAACACGGTGGCGCGCGAATGCGTGAGCGCGGTGCTTGCCATGAGCAGCGAGGCAAGCGCGGCGCTCAGCGGGCCGAGCAGAATTTGCCTTCCGAAGACGAGGCGCTTTGCGATGAGCTTGTAGAGAAACGCGCCGCCCACCATGCCGAAGCCGTACACGCCAAGCGCAACACCGACGGCCGATGGCGCGAACGCGAGCCGGTGTATCGCGTACCAGGCGAACACGGCGAGCAACAGATACCACGACGTATTGAAGACGAAGGCCGTCGCCACGATCGGCCGCAGATGCGTGTTGCGCGCGATGAACTGCACGCCGTCGAATAACTCGTGTGTGAGCGCGCGTCGCGAACGCGGGCGCGGCGCCTCGGTGGGCAGGCGCGCGAGAAACCATGCGCTGGCGAGCGACAGCGCGAACGCCGCGAGAAACGCGAACACGCCCGACGCCCAGCCCGCAAAGATACCGCCCACGGCTGGTCCCGCCGTATAGGCGATGCTGCGCGCGATCTCGAGCCGCCGGTTGGCGGTGAGCAGGTCGCCCGTTTCGACCATGGCTGCGACGAGCGAGGGCGCGCTCACGCTGAACACGACGGTGCCCGTCGCGATGGCGAAGCCCAGTGTGCCGAGCGTGTAGAGCGAAAGCACGCGCGCATGGAACAACGCGAACAGCACGAAAAGGGCGGCGGCGCGCAGCAGTTCGCTTGCGATCATGAGCGGCTTGCGCCGGCTGCGATCGGCAACGAGGCCGGCGGGCAGCGAGAGCAGCAGGAACGGCAGCGTATTGATGGCCTGCAGCGAAGCGCTTTGCTGTGCGGAAGCGCCTAGCGCCACCACGGCGACGATGGGGATGACCGCAATGGCCATCTGCTCGCTGAATTGCGCCGCGAGACTCGCATGCGAAAGATTGACGACGACGCGCTGTGAGGTGGCGTTTTCCGGCGTGTTGCCCATCGTAGATGTCCCGAAGATCGATCCGTTGCAGGCTGGATGCGGTGGTTTGAACTTCGGGATCGAGTCTACGTAGGGCGGTTGGCTGGGGATATCCGGATCTTGTGCTGAAATTCGATGTGCGCAGGTTACTCCGTCTCAATGCGGTCCGCGTCACGCGCATTCGCCTGTGCGTGCGTTGCCGATTCGCCGGGCGATGCATCCACGTCGCGAACCGCACGGCTGCCCGCAAAGCAGACCGCGAGCGTAGCGAGCACCAGCACGCCAAGCGCTAGCTGCAATCCGACGAGCCCAGCGCCAAAGCCGATGATCGGCGGCCCCACGAGAAAGCCCGCGTACCCGGCGGTGGCCGCCATCGAAACACCGGTAACGGGCGGATCGGTGGTGCGCCCGGCTGCGCTGAAAATCACCGGCACCACATTGGCGAGCCCAATGCCGACGCAGATGAAACCCACAACCGCCGTAGCGAGCGCAGGCGCGGCGAGCACAGCCGCGAGTCCCGCAGCCGAAAGGAGGCCGCCCAGCGCGACCACGCGCACCGCGCCGAGGCGCCGCACGAACGCATCACCCACCATGCGGCAGGCCGCCATGGCGAACGCGAACGCTGTATAGCCGATGCCTGCGCTATCGGCATGAGCGGGCAAGGCAGAGCGCAGGTACACGGCGCTCCAGTCGGCAATGGCGCCCTCGGTCACCATGCAAAGGAACGCCAGCGCGGCGAGCTTCACGACGCTCCCCTGCGGCAGCGCGAATCCGCTGCCGGACGCAGCCTTGGGGCGCGTGCCCACGTCGCGCAGCGAAAACAGCGCCGCGCCGACGATCAGCACGGCGATGGGAATAGCGGGCAGCGCGAGACCGCTTAGGACGCCGAAGCCTGCCTTCTGCAGCACCGTGCCCACCGCTGCGCCCGCCAGACCGCCCGCGCTCCACGCAGCATGGAACGACGACATGATCGGCGCGCTCCACACCTTTTCGATAGCGCTGGCGTGGCCGTTCATGGAAACGTCGAGTGCGCCATTGAGCGCGCCGAGCAACAGCAACGCGGCGCACAGCAGCGGCGCATTAGGCGCGAGCGCGGGTAGCGGGAACGCGGCGACGAACAGCACGCCGAGCAGGGCGGTCGCGCGGCCGCTGCCGAACTTCGGTGCGAGCCGCCCCGCAAGCGGCATAGCGACGATCGCGCCCAGCGCGAAGGCGAAGAGCGCGACGCCGAGCAGCGAGTCGCCAAGGAACAACTTGTCCTTCACGCGCGGCACCTCGACGGCCCACGCGCCAATGCCGAAGCCGTTCGCCAGAAAGACGGCGGTGGTGGCGTAACGTTCGCGCAGCGGTCTCATCGCGCCACCGTCACGTCGCCGCATGCGGCTTTTAGCTGCTTCAGATGGAGTTTCGGCACATCGGCATCGACGACCAGATAGTCGAGCGAAGCACAGGGCGCGATGACGAACGGCGCGGACGTCATCAGCTTTTCGGTGGTGACCGCCGCCGCGATCTGGCCGCTTGCCGCGACCATGGCGCGCTTCATTTCGGCATCCTCAGCATCGAATGCGGCGACGCCTTCCTGTGGGTCGAGCGCGCACGCGCCGAGAAAACAAAGATCGGCCTTGATTCTCTGAATTTGCACGAGGGCTGCCGCCCCCAGCGCGCCCGCGGCTTGCGCGCTCACGCGCCCGCCGATCAGGATGACCTCGATGCCCGGGCGCTCGAGCAGGCGCACGCAGGCCTGCGGCGAAGTCGTGATGACCGTGAGACCGGCATTTTCCGGCAGCGCCGCCGCGATCTCGACGTTGGTCGAGCCCGCGTCGAGCAGAATCACCTGGTTGGGCTTGACGAGCGCGGCGGCGGCGCGCGCGAGGCGCGCCTTGGCTGGCAACTGCTCGCGCATGCGCACGGAGGCGGGCTTGTTGGAGGGCGAGGTGAGCAGCGCCCCGCCGTACACGCGCTTGCAGTGTCCCGCCTCGGCCAGATCGCGCAAATGGCGCCGGATCGTGTGCTCAGAGGTGTCGAGTTGCGCGGCGAGTTCGGCGGCCAGCACGCGGCCCTCGGCGCGCAGTTTTTCGAGGATCAGGCGCTCGCGCTCGTCGGGGAGCAGGCTTTCAATGGCCGCCTGGCGTGTTCGTTGCATGGGGTTCGGCTCCCGTTTGTGTGTCGGCTGACTCGCTTTTGCCCTTTTAAATCGAGCAAAAACGAGCATAAAGTAGCGTAAACGGGCGAGACATGCAACAGGCGGCGCAGTGTGCGCGGTGCAACTGTTTCAGGGGAGCGAATAGCGCGAATACGTTTCGATCGGTACGAGCGCCTGCGCAGGGGGCGTGCCGCCTGCCACCGCCTGGCGCATCTGTTCGACGGCTGTGTGCAGCAGCAAACGCAAATCTTGCGAGAGCAGATAGTCGATCACGTCTGCGCGCAACAGCGGCTCCGTCACGGCGTTCACCTCATGCGTGACATAGAGCGTGCGGCCCGCGAGCCCGCGCTCGCGCAGCGCCGCCGCGAGCCCTTCGTTGCCGCCCGCCACGTTGTAGATGCCGTCGAGCGCGCCGTGCATTTCCATGCAGCGCCGCGTGGCCTCGTAGGTCGCCGCGCCCGAGTCGGCGCCCTTGATCACTTCGACGACATTCACATGGGGAAAGCGCTGGCGCAACAGCGAGCGAAAGCCGATCTCGCGGTCTTCGTGACAGGTGTACGAGAACGTTGCGACCACAACGGCCACGGAGGGCGAGGGCCGACCTTCCAGGTGGCGGCCAACGAGGAACGCAGCCGACTGGCCCGCGGCGCGGTTGTTCACGCCCACGTAGGTGTGGCGCGCGTCGGCATCCACGTCGGTGATGAGCGTCACCACGCCAAGGCCCCGCGCCATACATGCGCGCAACGCCGACGTAATGGGCGGCGTGTTCGTGCAGATGATGCCGATGGCGTCCGCCCCTTGCCCGGCTTCGCGCACGCGCAGCGCGACGTCCTCGTCGCTGGCGCCTACGCAGTTGACCACGTCGAGCGTGACGCCCGCAGCGGCGAACTCGGCTTCGAGGCTCGCTGCCGTGCGCGTGAGCTCTGCGGTGAACGCGTCGCCGGCCTGCAGGAGCAGGCGCACGCGCAGCGCGTTGGGCCCTGCACGCGAGGCCACGGGCAACGCCTGATCGTCACTTGCGCCCAGCTGCCTGAGTGCCGCTTCCACAGCGCTGCGCGTACGCGGGTGCACGCCTGGCCGGTCATTGAGCGCCCGGTCGATGGTTGCGCGGCTCAGTTGGGTGAGTTCCATCAACTGCTTCAGCGTAGGGCGGCTTTTCATCGGATCTCCGCGGCGGGTGGGCATGAACGCATTTTGCCTCAAAATGAGTCATAAAATACGAATATTTGAAATTTATCTCCACGTGGAGAACGTTTTCACGTGCTGGCATTTTAGGTGAAAACCCTTTAATGCTCAAAATGAGTCGTATTAGTCTTTGACGATGGCTCATTTAGAGCCTGTAATTCGCCTCAAGGATGAGCGAATTCAAGGCGGCTCATCAGCGTTCAACGTCATGCACGGGAGTTCGATTCATGTCCGCACAGCAAGGCTCGCCACAGGTCATCACGATGGACGACTGGTACCGTTGTCCGCTGGACCGCAAGGTGCTCAAGGAGGTCACGCGGCGCAACGACAGGGTTGCCCTGATGTATTTCGGCGGCTTCATGGCGCTCGTGCTCGCCGCCGGCGCGCTCGCCTGGTTTGCCTTGGGTACGCTTTGGTGCATTCCGGCCTTGCTGCTTTACGGCACGATCTACGCGTTCGCCGAGGCGATGGAGCACGAGTTGCGTCATCGCACGCCGTTCAGGAGCGAGTGGCTCAACGAGAGCGTGCACTGGGTCATCTGCTTCATGACGTGGCGCGAGCAGATCTATAGCCGCTGGTCGCATGCGCAGCATCACACCTATACGCACCTCACGGCCACGGTGCCCGCCGACGCTGAAATTGCCGTCAAGCGCCCGCCCAATTACCTCAAGCTCGCCACCGATTTCCTGCGCATTTCGCACGGCATCCATCATCTCGGCAACATCGTGTTGCACAGCCTCGGCATCGTCGCGAGGAGCGCGAAGGCCGTGGTGCCCGTGGTCGAATATCGGGCGATGCGCCGCAATTCGCGGGTCATGCTCGCGCTCTACGTGGGCGTTGGCGTGTGGGCTTTTGTTGCGCATAGCGGGCTGCCGGTGGTGTTCCTGCTTCTGCCTCGCGCATACGGCGCCTGGTTGCATGAACTGCTGGCCATTACGCAGCACACCGGGCTGCGCGAGAACGAACTCGATCACCGCTTTTCCACCCGCACGCTGCGGCTGAACCCCGTGCTGCAGTTCCTCTACTGGAACATGAACTATCACGTCGAACACCATATGTTCCCCAACGTGCCGTTTCATGCGCTGCCTAAATTGCGCAAGGCGATCGAGGCTGACTTGCCGCCCGCCTATGACGGTGTGTTCGACGCGTGGGCCGAGATCCTGCACGTATTGCGCATGCAGCGCCACGACCCGGACTACATGGTCACGCCACAGGTGCCCGGCAAGACGGCGGGCGTGATGCGCGAGGACGCGGTATCAAAGGCTTTTGCCGCCGATACGCAATGACGCTTCGGTTACCCGCTAACAGATGGTGGAGACGACGATGAACATTCTTCAATGGCACGAGGTGTGCGCGAGCGACGAACTCGAAGAGGAGGACGTGATGGAGTTCGAGCACGAAGGCGAGCTTTACGCGATCTATCACACGCCCACGGGTTATTACGCTTCCGCAGGGGTCTGCACGCACGAAACGGCGCGTCTCGCGCAAGGTCTCGTGTTCGGCGACATCATCGAATGTCCGATGCATATGGGGCGCTTCCATATTCCCTCGGGCGCGGCCAAGGGAGCGCCGGTCTGCGTGAATCTCGCAACGCATCCGGTGAAGGTGGAGGGCGGCACGATTTATCTCGGACTCGCCGCAGAATGATTCGGCATACGAATCGATGATTCAGCACGATAACGACGAAACTTAGGAGACAGCCGTGAACGTTCCTTTCCTGAAGGTGTTGCCGCTGGCGGCTACGCTGTTTGCACTCGCGCTGAGCCCTGCGGCGCACGCGGACCCCGTCGCCCATTTCGACTTCATTTCGCACGCGCCCGATTCGGACGCATGGTGGAACACCGTCAAGAACGGCATCAAGCAGGCCGATGAAGACTTCAATGTTCAGACCGACTACCGTAATCCGCCCAATGGCGATATTGCCGATATGGTGCAGCTCGTGAATCAGGCGGCGGCGCGCAATTACGACGGCGTGGTCACGACCATCGCGGATTTCGATCTGCTCAAGGGCGCCGTGTCGCGCCTGAAGTCGAAGAACATTCCCTTTATCACCGCGAATACGGGCACGGAGCAGCAGAGCGCAGAGCTTGGCGCGCTCATGCACGTGGGCCAGCCCGAATATCTCGCCGGCAAGGAAGCGGGGCTGCGCGCGAAAGCAGACGGCGTGAAGACCTTCCTGTGCGTGAACCACTACGCGACGAACCCGCTCTCGTTCGAACGCTGCCGCGGCTTTGCCGACGCTATCGGCGCGAACATGAAAACATCGGTGCTCGATGCAGGCACGGACCCCACAGGCATAGAATCGAAGGTGAGCGCGTATCTGCGCAACCACCCGAACACGCGGGGCGTGCTCACGCTCGGCCCGACCTCGGCCGATCCGACGATACGCGCGGTGAAGAGTCTCGGCCTTGCGGGCAAGATCTGGTTTGCGACCTTCGATATCGACACGGACGTCGCAAAGGGCATCAAGGACGGCACGATCAAGTTCTGCACCGATCAGCAGCCGTATTTGCAGGGTTATATCCCGGTTGCGCTGCTGGCGATCATGCATCAGAACCACAGCAACGACGTGCTGCAGGCGCGCACCGTGCTCGAGCAGAACCCGAAATTCCAGCAGCGCCTGAAGGACTATGGGCTCAAGCCCGTGTATGAGGCGCGCAATATCAGCTCCGGGCCGGGCTTCATCACGCCGCAGAATATCCAGCAGGTGTCTGCGCTCGCGGGGCAGTATCGTTGAGCGCGCAAGGAGTCGAAATGAGTGCGGACGATGCC
This sequence comes from Paraburkholderia sp. J7, assembly GCF_905220155.1. NCBI lineage: Bacteria > Pseudomonadati > Pseudomonadota > Betaproteobacteria > Burkholderiales > Burkholderiaceae > Paraburkholderia > Paraburkholderia sp. J7. The sequence continues at coordinate 112,663 of NZ_CAJMYZ010000012.1, forward strand.
ATGGTGGTGATCGGCGGCGGCCAGTGCGGCGCACGTGCCGTGCAAGTTTTGCGCGAAGGCGGCTGGGAAGGCGCGATTACGCTGATCGCCGATGAAGCCGCACAACCGTACGAGCGGCCGCCGCTTTCGAAGGCGGTGCTAGTGGGCGAGCGCACGCCGGAGCAGGGCGCGATACATCGCGAGACGTTTTATCGCGAGCAGCGCGTCGATCTGCGCAGCGGCTGCGCCGCGAGCGCGATCGATTGCGCCGCGCAGACGGTCACGCTCGCGCATGGCGAATCGCTTTCCTACCATCGCTTGCTGATCGCGACCGGCGCCGAGCCTCGCCGCATGAGCGTGCCCGGCGCAGACCTCGCGGGCGTGCATGTGTTGCGCAATGCCAGCGACGCGCTCGCCATCGCGGGCGAGCTTGGGCCCGGACGGCGCATTGCGGTGATTGGCGCGGGTTTCATTGGGCTTGAAGTTGCGGCCTCGGCCAGACAGCGCGGTTGCGAAGTCACCGTGTTTGAAGCGGCGCCGCGCGCGTTGATGCGCGCGGTGCCCGCGGAGGTGGCGCAGTGCCTCGTGGACCTGCATCGCGAACGAGGTGTGGACGTGCGCTTCGACGTGCAGGTGCGGCGCTTCGAGGGCGAAGGGCGCGTCAATGGCGTCGTGCTCGGCGATGGCACTGTCGTGCCTTGCGACGCAGCCGTGGTCGGCATTGGCGTGGCGCCGCGCGTGGCGCTGGCGCAGGAGGCAGGCCTCGCGATCGACAACGGCGTTGCCGTCGATCCCATGCTGCGTACGAGCGACCCGCATATCTACGCAGCGGGCGACGTGTGCTCGTTCGTGCATCCGCTGTACGGGCGTCGCATTCGCCTTGAATGCTGGCGCAACGCGGAAGATCAGGCGCGCGTGGCAGCGCTCAACATGCTCGGCCGCGACGAGGCGTACAGCGCCGTGCCGTGGTTCTGGTCCGATCAATACGACATGACGATCCAGATTGCAGGCTTGCCCGGGTTCGGCTCGACCCGGGCGGTGCGTGCAACGGGGCCGGCATCGAAGGTCTTTTTCGCGTTCGACGAAGCGGGCTGGCTGGTGGGCGCGAGCGGCGTGGGGCAAACGGGCGAGATCGCCCGTGACGTGCGCATTGCGCAGGAACTCATTGCACGCCGTGTGCGGATCGAACCCGAGCGTCTTGCCGACAGCACGACCAAACTCAAATCGCTGCTCGCCGCAGTCGTGCACGGAACGACGTAATCGATCTACTCGGCCGGCGGCTCCACCCGCCGGCTTTTTTCCACTGCGGTCCGAGTGGGGCGATAGGGCCTTCACGGCCTATCGCTTTCTTTTATTCTGCGTCGGCGCTGTAGACGCTTAGGCCTTCTATGGGATCCATCGGTGCCTCCCACGGTCTTGCTTCGATCGCTCGCATGGCGGCGTCGTAGCCAGCGCGCCGGCGCGCGGCAATGCCCGCTGGCGTGAAGTCGATGTCCTTCAACTGGTCGTCGCCATCGAGCCGAGGTGCAGCAAGCTTGATGAGCCGCATGGTCGTTTCGCAGCCCCAGGCCGCCAGTTGCTGAACGTCGGCGGTGTTGCGCTCGGCTTCGGGCACGCGCTTCGCCAGTTCGCGGATCACGTGACGCAAGCGGTGAATCTGCTGCTGGCGCGCGATATGGCTTTCGGTGCGGCTTGCGTACTGAATGTCTTTTTGCCGCTCCGCAATCTGCCAGATGCTTTCCGGTTCCGGGCCCGCCGGATTCCACACTTGCACCGAGAAAATGACTGAACTGTTGCGCGGCTTGTCGTCGAGCACGACCTCGACCGGCGTGTTCGAATAGATGCCGCCGTCCCAGTACGGCTCGCCGTCGATGCGCACCGCCGGGAACGCGGGCGGCAGCGCGCCCGAACTCATGATGTGTTCGACATTCAGGTGCTGGTCGCGCGAATCGAAATAGTGCATCGCGCCCGTGCGTGCGTTCACCGCGCCCACCGTAAGGCGCGGGTGCCCCGCGTTGAGCCGTTCGAAGTCGACGAGAGAAACGAGCGTGTCGCGCAGCGGTGCGATCTCGTAGTAGGACGCGCGATCCACGCCCAGGCGCGCGAGCGGCCCGAACCACGACGCCGGGTTGGGTTGAAAGAACCCGGCAATGCCGCCGCCGATGATCATCAGTTTTGCAAACGTCCTGTCCCAGCCAGGCCCCAAACCGGGCCACGCTGCCACGTCGAGGCGCGTGCGGTCGGTGACGCGTTGCCAGAATTCCTCGAGACGCTCGAAGCGGCGCTCCGGCGCGTTTCCGGCGATCAACGCCGCGTTGATCGCGCCAATGGACGTGCCGATCACCCAGTCCACCTGGATGCCGGCATTGTGCATCGCCTCATAGACGCCGAGTTGATAGGCGCCCAACGCGCCGCCACCCTGCAACACGAGTACGACTTGCCCGGGCAATGCCAGGCGTGCCGGCTGCTTCGCTGTCATCGATCGCCTCGCTGTTTTGGCGCTGTTCTGCTCTACCGACGCGCGATGTCGTGACCAGCATTCTTCATACGCGTCGCGAGTTTCTCCGCACCATTGTAGTGTGGCGTTCGGAAAAGGCACGCGCTGCGCGGCAACGGCACTAAAGGCACCAGGCCGCCGCGTTTCAACCTGCCGAGGCGATTTGCCCTTCGAATGTCACGCAGTTTCGGCCGCCGCGCTTGGCGGTGTACAGCGCGGAATCCGCGAGTCCGTAAGCGGTGTCGAAATCGGTGCCGGCCGGATTGTCGCTCACGCCGAAACTTGCCGTGATGGGGCGGCACACCGGCGCGGCGAACGCGTGACTCGCAATGGCCGCGCGCATGCGTTCCGCGAGTTGCAGGGCATCAGCAATATCGAAGCCCGGCAGGACGACGGTGAATTCCTCGCCGCCCACGCGGCCGATAATGCCGGTCTCGCCGAGAATGCGCCGCAGGCAGTTCACGATGCCCGAGATCACGCTGTCGCCGGCCGGATGGCCAAAGTCGTCGTTGACCTTCTTGAAGTCGTCGATATCGAGCAGGATCATCACGGCCCGGTTCGCGCGCAGCGCCTTCACCGTGCGTTCGATCACGGCGCTGCGGTTCAATACGCCTGTCAGCGCGTCGTGCGTCGCGCGATATTGAAGTTGCTGCGTGAGTGCCTGCATTTCGCGCTCGGCTCGATCGCTGCGCCCGATCAGGCGGCGCGTTTCGCGCATCAGGCGTTCGTAATGCTGGATGAGTTCGACTAGCGCTTCGCGATGACTTTGCGCGGGCGAATCCGGAACCTCGGCAATCGCCCGGGCCCGCTCCAGTGCCTCGCTTTCGCTGCGGAACAGGTCGAGATAATGATCCTTCAATGTGTCCCGCAAGGCAGTCGTTTCCACGCGCGTCGTCCTCAAAGCATTCTCAGGTCGCAACCGGGCAATCATTGAACTTGATTGCCGTGAAGTCGGTTTGCAGTTCCTCGCCGAATTCGAGGATCGTTTCGTCTTCTTCGTCGCGATACCAGTTCACCTGCACCGCGTTGCCTGCCGCCGCCGCGCGATCCAGTGCATCGAACACGCTGAACAGCATTTTCGTGCTCGAACTGTTGAAGTAGGTGAGCGTGACCTCGACCGTGATTGCGGCGCCTTCGCAACCTTTGAGCCACAGGTTGAGCCGCTCGATGATCGGCGTATAGAACGCGGCCGCATGCTCGGGATACGACTCGCCCCGCAGTGACAGCACGTTTTCGTCGAAGCGGAAATCGATTTCCGGCGACGTTGCCGTGGCGGCGATAAAAAGGTTATCCATTTTGTACGCGTGCCCTGGTCAGATGATGGTCTTGAGGCAAAACAGTGTGGTATCCGTATCGTCTTCGCGTGGATGAAACGCGAATTCGAGCGGCGCACTGGCGTCGCGCGCCATCGTCAGAAAACCCAGACCCGCGCCTTTGCTGTCGGCAGGCGTTTCGGCGCGCAGCGACATCTTGTAGGCCTGCTTGATCTCTTCGATCGACATGTTGCGCAGCGGCTCCAGCTTCTCGCGCAAATCGTCCACGGCTGCCGTGGCGATGGGGTTCACGCACACCATGAGGTGGCGCTCGCCTTCAGCGGAAATGCACATCGCGCCTTCGCGAATCGCAGCGCCCTGGCCTTGATCTTCGGAAAGCGCGTCGCACGAGTAGTGCACGATATTGTGCGAGAGCTCGATGAACGACGAAAAGATTCTTCTGCGCGTGGACGTGCTCAGTCCTGCCACTTCCAGTTGCAGCTTCACGACTTCGCTCATCGCCGCGACGATGCTGTGCGAAAAATACCCTTTGTGATAGAAGAGCAAATTGCGCTTCTGTGCGATTTCGAAGAAGCAGCAGTTTTGATCCAGAATTGCAGACATATTGGTGAACTACCTCAGACTCGTGCGAAGAAAAGCGTGACGTCGTCGCGGCGCGCCTGTGAGCCTTGCCACTCGGCGAAGGTCTCGAGCAGGCGCGCGCAGATGAAAGAAGAAGCGTGCTCGCGCTCGGCGAGAACCCGGTCGAGCGTCCGGCGTTTTCCGAAGGCGATGTTACGCGGGCCGCCAATCTGGTCGGTCAGGCCATCCGTGGAAACGAACAGCAGGCTACCGCGCGGGGCGGCAACGGTGTGCTGTGTCCAGGTGTAGTCGGCGAGGCTGTCCACATAGCCCACGCCCATGCGGTCGCCTGCTACGCTTTCGAATTCGGCGGCGTCCGGTCGCAGCACATGCAGCGCGACGCGCGCACCGGCAAAGTGCAGCAGCTGGCTGGCGGCGTCGAACCAGAAGAAGGCGGCGTCCAGGCCGTCGTTGGACTGCGGAGCGTCGCCTGCGCCGTTGATTTGCCCGAGCAGTCCCTTCACGTTGCGATTGACCGCGGCCAGCAACGCGCAAGGGTTGCGCGGTCCGATCTGTTCGAGCGCCTGCGAAAGCGAAGCCGAAGCGAGCAAGGTCATGAATGCGCCGGGCACGCCGTGGCCCGTGCAATCGGCCACTGCGCCGAACCAGCCGTCGGCGAACGCCGCGAAATGGTAGAAGTCGCCGCCCACGACATCGCGCGGCTCCCAGAGGAGCGCGGCATCGGGCAGCATGGTTGCGAGCGTTTCGCGCGAGGCGCGCAGCATGGCTTGCTGGATCACGCTCGCATACTCGATGCTCTGCATGATCTGACGATTCTTTTCGGCCTGCATTTCCGCCACGACGGAGAGCAGGCGCAAGCCATTGCCCACGCCAACGAAGCGGCCTTCGCGCGTCACGATGAAACCGTCCACGAGCGCCTTTTCGCCGACTTCAACGGTTTTGAACGTGAGCGCTTCGATGCTCATGCCCACATCGACGATCAAGGGCTCCTTGTCCATGAACGCGATGCAGCTCTTCTTGTCGTATAGCTCGCGATGAAACGGCTTGCTCATTTGCGACAGGAAGATATCGCGGTTGATGAGGCCGACAGGGCGATCGTTTTCGATCACCGCGAGACTGGCCATATCGCGCCTCGAATAGAAAATCTCCATGACGAGAGAGTTCGAATCCGAAGCGTCGATGGCCGGCACTTCCAGAGCCAGTTCTCCCGCGCTGCGCGGGCCTACGGGAAGTCCCGGACGACGAAATTGCGCGAGCGCGGGGTGCATGACTATCCATTCCGATTAATATGGAGAATCAGCACGCTAATGGCTATTTATGTCATTCTCGTTACATGGGACCGAGTAAGCGCTCAAGTTGGCTTGTTTAATACACCATAATGATCGGCGAGTGGCGCGCTAACGTTTGCGTGGATTTTTTTAGCTTGCTGCGCGGAAAGTTTCTCTGCATCACACTTCAATATAAATCCGTCCGCCTTCTACTTTCGCAGGATACGTAGCGAGCTTTTCGCATACCGGTGCGCAAAGCGGCTTGCCGTCGCGCACGTCGAAGCGGCCATTGTGCTTCGGACATTCGATTACATGGCCCATGACGAGGCCGTCGCTCAGGTGGACATGTTCGTGCGTGCAGAGGCCGTCGCTCGCGTAGACCTCGTCTTCCACACGATAGATGGCAAAGGTGCGTCCGCCGTGGTCGAAGCGCATGACGTCTTCGTCTTCGATATCGTCGAGTGCGGCTGCGTCGATCCATTGGGTCATGGGTTGTCTCCGGTCTTTATGAATGGTTGCGCTGGCAACCGGTTGTCAAGCTTCGGCGTGGCCCGGCACCGGGCGCGCCACGTGATACGAGGGATCGCGTGTTTGCCGCACGAGCGCGGGAATGATTTCCGCGTAGGCGGCCAGGCTGCTGCGGTAGGGCGGCGGCATATCCATTTTCACGACTTCGTGCAGGCGCGGCAGCGCGTGAAAAGGAATCATCGGAAACATGTGGTGCTCGACGTGATAGTTCATGTTCCAGTAGAGAAAGCGGAACACGGGATTCATCATCACCGTGCGGCAGTTGCGCCGGTGGTCGAGCACGTTCTCGGGCATGCCCGCATGCTGCGTGAGGCCGAAGTAGAGATAGAGCCACGCGCCGTAAAGGCTCGGCAGGCCGATATACAGCAGCGGCAGGATCGTGCGAAAGCCGATGCACGCGCCAATCACGATCGCGTAGACGAACAGGCTCAGGCGCGCTTCGCGAATAGCCTTGGGCCATTCGGAGGCGGGCACGAAGCTTTGTTCTTCGGCGCCCAGGTGTCCGCTCGCCGCGCGGATCATGCGCGGCAGTTCACGCGATGCGTGCTTGAGCGCGAAGATGTTGAGCGCGAGCGAAAGCCAGTCGGTGGGGCGTGGCGCGGCGATCTCGGGATCGCGGCCCACCACGAGCGTGTCGGTGTGATGGCGCGCGTGGCTCCATCGCCAGATCGTCGCGCAGCGAAACACCTGGAACGACGCGATCTGATAGAGCACGTCGTTCATCCAGCGTGTCTTGAATGCGGTGCCGTGCCCCGATTCGTGCCAGCGCGAATCGGCGGGGCTGCAATAGAGCGTGCCGTACAGCAGGAACGCGGGCAGGGCCCACCATGAACGCGCGTGCCAGAGGAACCCGGCGAGCACGCCGCTCGCGACGATGGCCGCGTACCAGATCACGGTGTCGCGGATGGCTCGCGCGTCGCTGCGCTGCATCAACTGCTTCATCACCGGGCGCGGCACGACGCACCGGTACCAGTCCGCGTTGACGAGGCCCGCTGCGCGCGCGCGTTCGCCTGCGCCGCCTATGAGGCGGTAGTCCGCGTGATGCGGCGCGTAGGCTTGAGTCTCCTGGTCGGCCACGAGCGTCTCCTTGATGTGTTGGCCACGCGCGGCGTGCGATGCGCCGCGCGTGTCAACACAAAAATAGGTGACGCAAGGCCGGGGCTCAACCGGAAGTTTGACGAAATTTCGTCAGGAGGCTTTCGGCGCGGTCAGACTCGCGCTCAGGCAGCTACGTGCTCGCCGTGTGTTTGCGCTCGTGCGGTGCTGGGGGTCTGCGCGCCATCGGTCACGATCACCGGCACGCGCCGCGCAATCGCGCACATCAGCTCATAGCCGATCGTGCCCGACGCCTCGGCCACTTCGTCCACGCGCACCTGATCGCCCCACAGCTCGACGCTCGAACCGATGCCTGCCTGCGGGCACGGCGTGAGATCGACGGTGAGCATGTCCATCGACACGCGGCCCACCACGCGCGTGCGCACGCCGTCCACGGCGATCGGCGTGCCGGTGGGCGCGTGGCGCGGATAGCCGTCCGCATAGCCGCACGCCACCACGCCAATGCGCATGGGCCGGTCGACCGCGAAGGTGCGGCCATAGCCGATGGTTTCCTGCGGCGCGAGCGTTTGCACGCCGATGATGCGGCTCGTGAGCGTCATGGCCGAGCGCAGGCCGAAGCCTTCCACGTGCCGCGCCACGCCCGTGGGCGACGCGCCATACAGGATCGTGCCCGGGCGCACCCAGTCGCGGTGCGCGCGCGGGTGCCAGAGCACGCCTGCCGAATTCGACACCGACTGCTCGCCGGGAATGTCGCGCACAGCGGCGTCGAACGTGTCGAGCTGCCAGTCGACGTGGCCGTCGTCGGCGTTCGCGAAGTGCGTCATGAGGCTAATTGCACCGATCGACGGGATGGCGCGCGCGCGCTCCCATGCCGCCCGATACGCATGCGGGCGAAAGCCCAGGCGGTTCATGCCCGAGTTCATCTTCAGCTGGATGTCGATGGGGCGCTGCGGCTTCGCTGCCGCGAGCAGATCGAGTTGTTCGACGCAATGCACGGCCACGGTGAGCCGGTGCGCGACGGCAAGCTCCACGTCGGCGGGCTCGAACACGCCTTCGAGCAGCAGCAGCGGTTTGGTCCAGCCCAGTTCGCGCACGCGCACCGCTTCATCGAGGTCGAGCAGCGCGATGCCGTCGGCGCCCGCGAGCGCCGGATAGATCCGCTCGATGCCGTGCCCGTACGCATTGGCCTTGATGACGGCGAAGGCGCGCGAGCCGGCAGCGAGCTGCTTCGCAAGCTGCAGGTTGTGGCGGATGGCGTCGGGGTGAATGCGGGCGGCGATGGGGCGCGGCATAGGCGTTCCTGTGGGTTGGACGGCACGATCTAGTGATTTGTGCAATCGTATTGATTTTCGTCCAGTTATTTTTAATGTATTTTTCGCCTAATTTGGTTTAATCGACTGCGTTCATGGCTCCGCGTCCGTCTGCTGTTCCTGGGCACGGGATTCGAGCAACTGGATCAGCAGGCGCGCAGGCTCGCTGAGCGTGCCCGGCGCGCGATGCACGAGGCCGACATCGCGGTGGAACGTGTGCTGCCCGAGATCGATCGCGCGCACTTTGGCGGGCCAGCGCCGCCATGCCGATGTCTGCGGCACCAGCGCAACGCCCACGCCGTTCGCAACGAGCCCGACGATGGCCTCGAGTTCGTCGAGTTCGCTCAGGTCCTGCACGGTGTAGTGCATGCGACGCAGGAAGCGGTCCACCTGACGTCCGCCGAAAGACGCGCGGTCGTAGCGGATAAAGGGTTGCGTAGCCAGCAGTTCGGCCCAGTCATGGCCTTTCACATGGCGCGGCACGATGAGCCGGAACGGCTCGCGCGCGAGCGTGGTCCAGCGCAAATCGCTTTGCAGTGCGAAGGGTGGCCGGATGATGGCCGCCATGTCGATTTCGCCTGCATCCACGAGATTGTGCAGCTCCATCGAAACGCCCGGAATCACACGCGTGCGGCAGCCGGCACAACGGCGATGGAATTCGGCCAGCGCCTCGGGCACGAGCGCACGCTGCACGGAAGCGATTGCGCCGAGCGTGACGCGCCCCGTCGCCGCGGGGCCGGCCGCGCTCGAACTCAGGCTTTCATAGAGCCGGATGACCTCCTGCGCCTGGGCAAGAATATGCTGGCCCATTGCGTTCAGGCGCGCCGCGCGCCCCTCGCGGTCGAACAGCGCGAAGCCCAGCTCCGCCTCGAGGCGCTGGATTTGCGCGCTCACGGCGGCCTGCGTCAAGCCGATCTTTTGTCCCGCGGCGGCGAACGTGCCTTCTCTCGCCACGGCAACGAGGGTTCTGAGTTCGCGTATCATTCATCAATAATATTTGTGAATCAGAAAATTATATATTGATTTTGTTTTTGCTTTGGTCTGTCTACCATGACGGGATTGCCTTCCAAGACAGTGGAGACACGCATGTCCCTTTCCCCCTTTCACCTCGCCATTCCCGTTTATGACCTTGCAGCCGCGCGCGACTTCTACGGCCGCGTATTCGGGCTTGCGGAGGGGCGCTCCAGCGCGCAATGGGTCGACTTCGACTTCTTCGGCCATCAACTCGTGATTCACGAGCATCCGAAAACGGCCTCGCAGGATCATGCGCACACGAACCCCGTGGACGGCCACGACGTGCCCGTGCCGCATTTCGGCGTGGTGCTGAGCTGGGGCGACTGGGAGGCGCTGGCCGAGCGCCTCAAGACGTTCGGCGTGAAGTTCGTGATCGAACCTTACGTGCGCTTCAAGGGGCAGGTGGGCGAGCAGGCCACGATGTTCTTGCTCGACCCGTGCGGCAATGCGCTCGAATTCAAGGCGTTCAAGGATATCGGCCAGCTTTTCGCGAAATGAGCGTGGCTGCCCGCGCTGCGATCACTGCGCGGACGCGGGCATGAACTTGAACGACGGCGTCGCGACGAATTTGCCCGACACCTCGCCTGAGTACACCTGGCCGGAATCGATGGTGAGCTTCATCACCGGCGCGCCGGGCTTGAGGTCGAGCTTGCTCAGCGAGATCCAGAAGGTGTCGGGGCGTGTGGCGGAATCGAAGTAATAAACGCGGTTCGTCTGGTCCGCCACGGTGCGCCAGATCGTCGACGAAAGATTCGGCATGTTGGGCGTGGTGATGCCGAGCGGCACGCTCACGGAGCGCATGAGGCTCATCACGCTCGCCACGGCCTGATAAGCGGGGTTTTGCTGCGGCACACCGGCCATATAGGCAGGGTCGGGCTTCTTGGGAATCGCATCGAGCAGAAATGAGGTGCGTACGAAGCGGTCGGCCGCGCGATTCGTGCCGGGCAGAAAGGCGAGGCCGCCCACGCCTTTCCAGTACGTGTCGAGCGCGAGTTGTTCGGGGTAGATCGGCGAGTTCGTCATGACCTTGTACGCCTTGTCGTGCATGATCACGAGCTTGCCGTCGATATATTCGAGAATGGCCGAGTCGCCTTGCGAATCGGAAAGCGAGAGGTGGATCGAGATCGGCTTGCCGTCGGGAAGCGGTGGCGCAATGATCTGGAACGGCTCGCGGCCTAACGCGTCCACGGCCTCTCCAACCGTGGCGAAATTGTCGAGCACGTATTGCGCCCACAGGCTGATGGCAAGCGGCGGGTGTCCCGAGTCGGGCTTGCCGTAGTCGGTTTCCGCGAGATAGAGCGCATTGGCCACGAGGCCGCGCTCATTCATGCCGTCCACACTGCCGATGTCGTATCCGGACACCACCACGCTGCCGTATTTCGAGCGCCAGTGCGGCGAGCGCGGGCCCGCGTTGCCGTCGCGTTCGATGCCGGCCGGAAAGACCCAAAGGTTAGAGCGCATGTCCTCGGACCAGTCCATCGAACGCCCGGTGATGACGAGACCGCTATCGCCCACGTAGAGCGCACGCGTGCAGGCTTGCGCGGGATCGACGACGAACGGGGCAGCCAGCAGGGCGAGCGAAGCGGCAAGCACGCAGGCTTTCAGGCGCAGATGCGAACGAAGCGGACGGGACATGATGGCGTTCGAGTTGCAGGACGCGCCGATCATGTCACGGAACTCGCGGTGGGCGGTTCGAACGTGGCCAGGGCGCAAGCACGCCATCGGGTCCGCTATGCGGCGCGCATCGTATGCGGGGCGTGGCGCCGCCAGTTCATTTTAGCGGCTGCCAATAATAATCAGGATCGCTGACTATTGCATGTAGACCGCCGCGCATCGGGTGAACGCTAGGGCTGCTGCCAGTGGAAACGATCGCCGCGCAGGGGTGCGCCTTGATCGTCGAGCTTTTCGTCGTCGGCCGGCAGCGCTTCGAAATACGACGTGCCTTCTTTCTGCGGCCCCGTGTGCAGCGCGGCGCGCGAAATGCCTGGCGGAATAGACGAGGGCGAGGCGGGCGGCCAATGCAGCGTGGCGGGCGCCGCGCTCTGGGGAGAGGGGAGAACCGTGTTTTCGTTCGCCGAGGCGAGGCCCATGGCCCATGCGGCCGGGACCGAAGCCAGAACGATCAGCACGGGGAACGTAGCGTGTTTCATACGCGGCCACCACGTGAATGGACTGACTGGGCCTGTATTTTATGTCGCGACTTAGCGTATTTCCAGGCGCCGGCATCACGCAGAGCAGCAAGGCGGGCGCGCCCGCGGGTGGCTGTCCAATCGAGAAAATCCAAGGCGATTCTTGCGCGAAACAGACGTGATCGGACTAGTCATCGTCCGTTTCGAGCAGTTTTTCGAGGGAATACGTCAAAACTGACAAAAGCCATACGGGTTCTAGGAAAAGTCGTAAGGGTTTGTTAATATCGCCGGCCAGTGATAAATGAGAATGCTTCTCATTGAAGTATCCACAGGCACTGGCGAGACGACCCTTCCAAAACGACATGAACAACCGAGAACACGCGCGGCGCGCTCGACGCACGCAGCCCCGGCCCCTGCGGCCGTTGCATTTTGCGGCCTGGCTTACTTTTGCGGCGGCTCAGGCCGCCGTTGCCCAGACAGCGACTCCGGCCGCCACTGCGCAGGACGGCGCCGCGGCCACCACCAGCACGGACCAGGCGCTGCCCGCAGTGAAGGTGAGCGCGAGCCAGGTTGCCGACTCGCCGCTGCACCTGAATACGCCGGTGTCGAGCGGCGCGCTCGGCACGCGCTCGCAGCTCGACACGCCGTTCTCGACCACCGTCGTCACGGGCGAGAACCTCGCCGAGCGCCAGGTCTACAAGCTCGGCGACGTGTTCGCCGGCGACGCCTCGGTCAGCAACAACAGCAACGCCTATAACGCTTGGGCCACCTACATCACCGTTCGCGGCCTGCCCATCGACTGGCAAAACGGTTATCGCATCGACGGCAATCCGTTCATTTCGTACGGCATCACCATGCCTTACGAGCAACTGGAGCGCGTGGAGTTGCTCAAGGGCCTGGGCGGCTTCATGTACGGGTTTGCGCAGCCGGGCGGTCTCGTCAACTACGTGACGAAGCGGCCGGACAAGGACCCGGTCACGAGCCTCGACGTGGGCTATCGCATGGACGGCGTGCTGAGCACGCACGTGGACCTGAGCCGCCGCTTCGGCCCGGACGACATGTTCGGCGCGCGCCTGAACTACACGAAGGAAGCGGGCAAGACCTATAACGCGGGCGATATCAACCGCAACTCGGTTTCGCTCGCGCTCGACGGCCAGCTCACGCGCGACCTGCAGGTCTGGTTCAACGCGCTTTACCAGACCGTTCGCTCGAGCGGCCAGACGCCCGCGATCTACACGGGCAGCTATACGGCGTCGAGCCTGCCGGCGGTGATCAGCGGCGGCACGAATCTGCTTGGCGGCACCGACCAGCACATCAACACGAACCTGCAGCTCTACACGGCGGGCGTGCGCTACCAGATCACGCCCGACTGGTCGTTCACCACCTCGGGCAGCTACAGCAAGTCGGCGCGCGATCGCAACGAGAGCACGCTCACGCTGCTCAACCAGGAAGGCGACTACACCGACGCGCGCTGGAACGGCGACGAAGGCCATCAGGACATCTACTGGCAGGGCATGTTCGAGGGCAAGGTGAAGACCGGGCCGTTCACGCATCAACTCGTGATTGGCGGTTCGTACCAGCATCAGACCAACAACTACGCGTCGAACTCGATCTACACGGTGCTCGGCGACGGTAATCTGTATCAGCCCAATCCGTGGCGCTACTATTCGGGCTCCGGGCTCGAAACGTATCGCGCGAGCGATATCACGCAGGCTTCGGCGTTCGTGAGCGACACCATGCAGATCACGAGCCGCTGGTCCGTGCTCGCGGGCCTGCGTTACACGAACTATAGTCAGAACAACTACGCAACTACGGGCGAAAAGACGTCGCAGTACAGCCAGAACGGCGTACTCACGCCGACTTTCGCGCTCATGTACAAGCTCGAGCCGAATACGACGCTGTACGCGAGCTACGTCGAGGCGCTGGAGCAGGGCGCGATCGTCGACAGCATCTATGCGAATGGCGGCGCGATGCTGCGTCCGCTGCGCTCGCGTCAGTATGAGATCGGCGTCAAGAGCGAGCACGAGCGCTGGAGCGCGACGGCGGCGCTGTTCCGCATCGAGCGCGGCGCGGCGTACGCGAACAGCGACAACGTCTATGTGCAGGACGGCAATTCGATCTTCGAAGGGATCGAGGCGGCGGGCAGCGTGCGGCTTGGCCGCAGCTGGCAGGTGGCCGGCAGCGTCACGCTGCTCGATACGTGGTACGCGAAGGGCCAGTCGTACAACGGCAATCGCGTAGCCGGTGCGCCGACGTTCGTGGCCGCGGGCCGCGTGACTTACGACGTGCCTTATGTGCAAGGCCTGCAACTGGCGGCGGATGCGAAGTTCACGGGCAGCACGCAGGTGCGTCCGGCAAACAATCTGGAAACCGGCGGCTACATGCTCGTGAACGTGGGCGCGAACTACTTCACCCGCATTGGCGGCCACGACGTGACGCTGCGAGCCGCGATCGACAACATCACGAATCGCCGCTACTGGATGTTCCAGTACTCCGATTACATCGCGCCGGGCGACCCGCGCACGGTCAGCCTCAACGCGAAGATCGACTTCTAGGCGGTCGATCGTCTAACGAGCGGGCGCATGCCGGGGAGCCGGGATGCGCCCGTTTGCCGTTGAGCGCCTACGAAATCGGCTCTGAATTCGGCATCGGGTTGCCGAGATCGTCGGTCGGCACGTATTGCTGATCGAACGCCGCGACGTACAAGGCCCATTCGGGGTCGCCGAGATTCACGAGCAGCGCGCCGTCCTGCCAGATGTCATTGTGGTCGTTCGCGTCGTTGCCCGCCGTGTGGATGAACTCGCCCTTCGAGCCCTGGTTCATGTGGACGTCGTGAATGCCGTCGCCTTCGCTGTAGAAGCGGCCGAACACGTACACGTCGAGCGAAGATTGTTGCGCTCGCAACAGAAGACGCTTTAGCGAGGCGACCGGTTCGACCTGGTCGGAGCCGTCCATCACGTCGCTGTCGCGCCACGCGCCCGTATTGGCGAGAAAGTCGCTGCGCTCGAAGTCGATGGCGGGCAGCGCTTCGGTGCCCGTGAGATCGGTCTTGCCTTCGGCCGCGCCTTCGAGCGTGGTGAGCACGTTGTGATTGAAGTCGAATACGAGTTTGTACTTGAGCAGGTCGTCGGCATCGGTGGTGCCCACGTTGACGGCGATGTCCCAGCGTGCGCCGTCGACCGTCACACCGAAGTGCAGGTGGTATTGAACTTCGTGAGGCCGCCGCGTGGGCTTCAACTGCGGCGCGGAAACGATCTTTGCCTTGACGTAGCCGTAAGGAAGGGCCATCACGCGCTCCTCTGAGTTCGGGTGGGTTCGCCATTGTCCCGCGCGAACGTGAACTTGCGCTGACAGCGTCCGCGTGAAAAGCGCCTTCGCTTTACGGATTGGCAACCGTGGCTGTCGGCGCGCTTTCATGCCAGCGCCGGCAGCCCGTTCCCACGCTTAACCCAGCGCCACGACCGCGATCTCCACGAGCAATTGCTGCGACGCCAACTGCGACTGCACCGTTGCGCGCGTGGGCGCGCAACCTTCGGGCACCCATGCGTCCCACACTTCGTTCATGCCCGCGAAGTCGCGCGCGATATCCGCAAGCCACACTTGCGCGGAGACGAGCCGCGTCTTGTCGATGCCGGCTTTGGCGAGAAAGCCGTCGATTTTCGCGAGCACCGCGGCGGTCTGAATCTTCACGTCGGGCGACGGATCGGCTGACGTCTGCCCACCCACGAACACGAGCCCGGCGGCCTTCACGACGCGGCTCATGCGCTGATTGGTTTCGATACGAACGATATCGTTCATGTGTCTGCAAGCTCCTTCGCCATCTTGGCGAGACAGGGTGAGAGAATCAATGCGCGGCAACGCCGGCCACTGGCGCGTGCGCCGCAGCACGCTCGAAGCGGTCGATCGCGAACGCATCGAGCGAAAGCGAAGGCGCACCATCGAGCACGAGTTCTGAAACGAGCCGCCCGCAAGCGGGCCCGAGCTGAAAGCCGCTGCCGCAATAGCCGAACGAGTAGTAGAGGTTCGAGGCGCGCCGGCTTGCCGATATGACGGGCAGCGAGTCGGCCGTGAACGCTTCCACACCGGCCCATGCGCGGTTCACGCCGAGATGACGAAGATGCGGAAACAGATCGACTACAGTCTGCGCGCTTTTCACGAGCCGCATGAAATCGACTTCGCCGTGGCGCCCAGGCAAATCCGCGATGCCGATCAGCTTGCCGCCAATCACCACCGTGCCGTTGTCGAACTGCTTGAACGAAAGCGGGCGGCCCGTCGCGCCGAGCGTCGCGCGGCAGAACGGCGCCACGCGATGCGTGACCATCAGCATGAGCCCTTCGGGGTGAACAGGCACGCTCTCGCCAGCCTGGCGCGCCAGTTCGCCCGACCACGCGCCCGCCGTGACGAGCAGCTTACGCGCGGCAAAGGTGCCGCGCGGCGTTTGGGCGATCCAGCGCTCGCCGCGCGGCTCGATGCGCGTGACCGGCGTGCCTTCAAAAAAGCGCGCGCCATGCTTTTGCGCGGCGAGGCGAAACGCCGT
This sequence comes from Paraburkholderia sp. J7, assembly GCF_905220155.1. Classification (NCBI taxonomy): domain Bacteria; kingdom Pseudomonadati; phylum Pseudomonadota; class Betaproteobacteria; order Burkholderiales; family Burkholderiaceae; genus Paraburkholderia; species Paraburkholderia sp. J7. The sequence continues at coordinate 128,837 of NZ_CAJMYZ010000012.1, forward strand.
GGTGGTGCGAAAGGGCAGTGCGTAGCCGTCACGCTCGACCCAGATGCCGCCCGTCACGTGCCTGGCCAACGCCGGTTCGAGTTCGAGCACCGTCTCGCGGTCGATCAGCTTTTCGTGCGTGAAGCCGTGCGATTCGAGCAAGGCGACGCGTTCGCGGCATTCGTCCAGTTCGGCCTCGGTTTCGGCAATCTTCAGTTGTCCGGAGGGAACGAAGCCGCCGTCGTCGCCGATGGTTTCGGGCAGCGCGTGCCAGATTTCGCGCGACATGAGCGCGAGCGGAATCTCGGGAAGCGGGCGTCCGAGCGTGCGCACGCCACCGGCGTTGACGCCCGACGAATGGCGGCCCACGTAGTCGGCTTCGAGCACGATCACGCTCACGCCGCGCCGCGCCATGTGGAAGGCGCTGCTCGAACCGTGCAGGCCGCCGCCGATCACGAGCACGTCCGCTTCCTGTACGGCGCTCGCAGAGAGAGTTCGGGCGTCATTCACCGGCGAGTTCTCCGAGTGTGAGCGGCTTGATGGGCGGGCGGATGCGGTAGTAGCCGACCTCGGCTGGCGGCACGTTGCGCGCATCGGCGATCACTTCGGTCACGGTGAGTCCGCACATGCGGCCCTGGCACGGCCCCATGCCGCAGCGGCCGAACGACTTCGCCTGGTTCGGGCCGACGCAGCCGAGGCCGACGAAGCCGCGCAGCTCGCCCGCGGTCACTTCCTCGCAGCGGCAGACGATGGTGCTGTCGGCGGGAATACGGTTCGCGTCGCGGGGGCGGTAAAGGCTGTCGAGGAAAGGACGGATGCGCATCACGCGCTCCAGTTCCGCGCGATGCGGGGCGGCCTCGCGGTCGCGCGCGGCCTGGTCGATGGCGCCCAGTTGCGCCGCAGCGGCGAGGGCCGCCAGCGTGCCTTGTTGCGCGGCGGCCTGCGCGCCGCCGATGCCCGCGCCGTCGCCGGACACGAAGATGCCGGGCACGTCGAGTTCGCCCCATGCGTCCGTTTGCGGTTTGAAGCAAAGCTGTCCGTTGTCCCAGCGATGTGTGGCGCGCAGCGCCTGCGTGAACTGCGTATTGGGCACCACGCCCTGGTGCAGCAGGATCACATCGGCCTCGATTCGTTGCGCGCGGCCCTGCGACGTGAACGTGAGCGCGGCTGCGCGCTGCACGCCGTCGCTACCCTGGCGGCCTTCGACGGCGAGGTCGTCGGCGGCTTCGAAAATGGGCACCTTGGCCTCGCGCAGCGTGCGGATCAAGTGCAGGCCTTTGCTCAAGAACGGCCACGAGCGCAGCGCGGCCAGCAGGTGGCGTTTCGCACGCCAGCGGTCTTCGTGGCGCGTGGTGTCGACGAGCGCGCGAATCGGCACGCCCGCCCGCACGTATTGCCAGCCGAGCAGATAGAGCAGCGGCCCGCAGCCCGCGAGCACGGGTGGCGAGGCGGGCACTTCGCCCGCGCTTTTCAGCAGGATTTGCGCCGCGCCCGCCGTGAGCACGCCGGGCAGGGTCCAGCCTGGAATGGGGAACGGCCGCTCCAAAGCGCCGCTCGCGAGAATCACGCGCTTGGCCTGCAAGCTGCCCACTTTGCCGTCTTTGAGGTAGTGAACCGCGTGTTCGCGCGTGACCTGCCACACGGACGCATGCGCTACGTGGCGCGCGCCTGAGCGTGCGAACGCCTGGACGATGGCGTCGCCTGCCGCGTAGTCGGGGCCGAGTATCTCCTTGCGGCGCGCGTCGGCGCGGCCTATCGCGCGATAGATCTGGCCGCCTACGGCGTCCTGCTCGTCGATCAGGACCACTGAGAGTCCGGCGCGCGCCGAACGCGTCGCCGCGCTCATGCCCGCGGGACCGGCGCCGACCACGACGACATCGACAGCTTCTGCGTGGAAGTCGGCTTTGGCGTCGCCTTGATAATCACCGGGCATGAGCGTTCTCCTCGAGCGTGTCGGCATTCGTGGCCGCGTCAAGCGGCAGGTCGCGCGCGCCTTCCTGCGAGCGGATATGCATGCCCGCGCGCACGGGCACCATGCAGCTCTGGCGGCTCGGCACGCCGTCTATCTCTACGAGACATTCGAAGCACGCGCCCATCATGCAGAACGGTGCGCGTGGCGCTCCCGAAACGGGCGTCGCGCGAAACCGCGATATGCCCCCGGCGAGCAACGCAGCGGCGACGGAGCGATCGCCAGGCACGGAGAGCGGTTGGCCGTTGAACCAAATTTCGACGTGTGTTTCGGTACTAGAGAGCGTCTTGAACAGCGGCGCGGGCGCTTGGGTAGAGTGGGCTGTCATGGCAGGGTCAGTGAGCGAAGATCGGTTCGGCAGCCGCATCGGTTGCGAAGCGGTTTGCGGAGAAGGCGGGGAGTTCGGCGGGCATTGGCGCGCCCAGAATCCACGGGGCGATACGCAGCGCGTGGGCCGCAGCGAGCGTCACGCCGCTATGGCAAGTGACGACGAAGGCCCCCGGATGCGCCTCCGACTGGTCGTAGATCGGAAAGCCATCGGGGCTGTACACGCGCAGGGCGGCCCACATGCGCACGAGCCGCACATGGGCCAGCATGGGAAACGCGCGCACGCCGCGCGCCGCAATCTGGCGCAGGATCGGCGTAGTGGTGAAGTCGTTGAAGCCGGCCTCTTCCATCGAGTCGCCGAACTGCACCGTGCCTTCGTCGGTCTGCCGCACGTTGATGGTCGGGTAGCGCAGAAACGGTTCGACGCGCTCGCTCACGAGCACCTGGCCGCGATTGGGCGCAACGGGCGCATTCAGGCCCACGTGCGGCGCGAGCGTGCGATTGCCGAGCCCCGCTGCGAGCACGACGCGCGCCGCGTGGTACACGCCGCGCCGGCCCTGCACGCTGAAGCCGGTGGTTCCGGCTACAACGCGCTCGGCGCGCTCGCCGGAGACGAGCCGCACGCCGCGCCGTTGCATCGCGACATGCAATGCACGCAGCAGCTTGAGCGGGTTGACGTGGCCATCCATCGGCGTATAGCTAGCGCCCGCGACCTCGGGGCCGATGCCCGGAAGCCGCTCGCGCAGCTCTCGATTATTTAGCAGTTCGAATGGATAATCGCCGATCTCGGCCTGCAAGGTGGAGAGCCGTTTATGGCGTTCGGCGAGTTCTTCGTCCGAGAAGCAGATATGAAAGCCGCCTGCCTGTCGCAGCGCGACGTCCACGCGCGCTTCGTCGGCGAGGCTTTGCGCGAGCAGTGGCCAGCGCTGCGCCGAACTGCGCGACCAGCGCGCGTACGCAGAAAGGCCGTAACCTTTGCCCTGAATCCAGACGAGGCCGAAATTGCCGCGCGAGGCGCGAAAGCCGCCGTCGTCCTCGTCGAGCACGGTCACGCGCGCGCCTTCACGAGCGAGGCCGTAGGCCACGGCGGAGCCGACGAGGCCGCCGCCGATCACGAGCACGTCGGGGCTCGTGGAGGAGTGTTGTGTCATCGGGCTTCTCCGATCAGGATGCGGTCCAGCCCAACCATGCGGTCGAGCAGCAGCATCAGCAGGATCGTGCCGACGATCAGCACCGCCGACACCGAAGTGACGAGCGGATCGATCGTTTGCGCGATCTGGTTGTACATGGCGACGGGCAGTGTGGTGGTGCCGGGCGTCGCGACGAAAATCGTCATGGTCAGTTCATCGAAGCTCTGGATGAACGACAGCACCCAGCCGCCCGCTACGCCCGTGCGAATCATCGGCAGCACGACGCGGCGGAACGCCGTGAAGCGGCTCGCTCCGCACGAAAGGGCGGCACGTTCGGCGTCGCGATCGAGGCCGACCGCCGAAGAAAGCGCGAGGCGCAGCGCATAAGGCAGCACGATCACCACGTGCGCGGCGACGAGCGCCCAGAACGAGCCGTTCAGGTTGAGCAGCGAAAGAAAGCGCAGGAACGCAATGCCGAGCACCACGGCGGGGATCATCATCGGCGAGAGGAAGAAGCTCACCAGCGCGCCGCGGCCTGCAAAACGGTAACGCGCGATGGCGAGCGCGGCGGGCACCGCGAGCGCCACGCCGATGGTGGCCGCCGCGAACGCGAGGCGCACCGAAAGCCAGAACGCGGCGACGATGTCGCCGTTCTGCAGGATCGCGCGAAACCAGCGCAGCGAGGCACCGTCGAACGGCATCGAGATATAGCCCTTGTCCGTGAAGGCCACGAGCAGCACCACGACGATCGGCGCGAGCATGAAGGCGAGAAAGAGCGCGTTGAACGCGAGCCCGAGGAATCCGTTGCGTTTCATGTCGAGCCCCCGTCAGTCGAAGATGTGCTTGAAGCGGCGCTCGGCGAGACGGCTGCAGCCCATTACGATCGCCACGTTGGCGATCAGCAGCAGCACGGCAATGCTTGCGCCCAGTGGCCAATTCAGCGTACCGAGGAACTCGTCGTAGGCGGCCGTGGCGACGACCTTCAGCCGCCGCCCGCCGATCAGCGCAGGCGTGGCGAACGCGGAGGCCGAGAGCGCGAACACGATGATCGAACCCGAGAGCACACCCGGCATGATCTGCGGCAGGATCACGCGGCGGAACACGCGCAGCGGCGAGGCGCCTAGCGAGCGGCCGGCCCATTCCACCTGCGGATCGAGCTTTTGCAGCGTCGCCCAGACCGACATCACCATGAACGGCACGAGCACGTGCGTGAGCGCGATGATCGTGCCGGTCATGGTGAAGACGAGGCGAATGGGCTCGTCGGTGATGTGCAGCGCCTGGAGTGCGTTGTTGAGCACGCCGTTATTGCCCAGCAGGATTTGCCAGCCGAGCGTGCGCACGACCACGGAAATCAACAGCGGGCCGAGCACGATCAACAGACAAACGGATTGCCATGGACGCCGCATGCGCGCGAGCACCAGCGTTTCCGGCACGCCGAGCACGATGGAAAGCAGTGTGACGGCGAACGCCAGGCCCGCCGTGCGCAGGAAGATTTCACCGTAGTACGGATCGCTCAGGACCTCCAGGTAATTCGTAACGGTCCAGCCGCGTTGCACGCCCGCAAGATCGCTGAACACATGAAACGAGAGCACGAAGGTGAGCAGCAGCGGCACCAGCAGCAGCGCGAGAAACAGCAGCAGCGCGGGCGCGGAGAGCAGCCAAGGCGCGGCGCCCGCGCGCGAGTCGTCAAGCGTTGCCATGGGCGCCCTCCCGCGTGAGCACGCGCAGATCGTCGTCGGTCCACGCGAGTCCGACTTCGTGGCCCTCATCGGGCGGCGGCGCACCGTGATTGGGTTGCGCGATATGCAGCTTGCCGAGCTCGGTCTCGACGGCGAGCAGCCACTGATTGCCGACGAACACGCGCGTGCTCACGCGGCCTGTGAGGCGCGCGTCGCCATTGGCGAGACGCACTTTTTCGGGGCGGATATAGACGTTCACGGCGCCCGCGACCTCGCGGCCTTCGTGGGGCACGTGCAGCATCGTGCCGCCAACCTCGACCTCGGCGCAGCGCAGGTTGCGGCGCAAGACTTCGCCTTCCAGCGTATTGGTGCGGCCAAGGAAGGTCGAAGCGAACGGCGTGGCCGGGCGCTCGTACGCGTCGAACGGCGTGCTCAACTGCGCGATCGTGCCGCGATGCATGACCGCAATGCGGTCGCTCATCGTCATCGCTTCCACCTGGTCGTGGGTCACGAGAATGGTCGTGATGCCAAGGCGCTTCTGGATCGCGCGCAACTCGATATGCATCTCTTCTCGCAGCTTGGCGTCGAGATTCGACATCGGCTCGTCGAGCAGCAGCAGTTCGGGCTGCATGGCCAGTGCGCGAGCAATCGCCACGCGCTGCCGCTGGCCGCCCGAAAGCTCTTTCGGGTAGCGCGCGTCGAGCCCGCGCAGGCGCACGAGGTCCAGCGCCTCGGCAATGCGCTCGGCGCGTTGCGCGCGCTTCATCTTCTGCATCTCCAGACCGAAGCCCACGTTGCCAGCCACGGTCATGTGCGGAAAGAGCGCATAGCTTTGAAACACCACGCCGATGCCGCGTTTCTCGGGCCGCTCGTGCGTGATGTCGCGGCCGTCTAGCGTGATGCGGCCCGTGCTCGGCGTGACGAAGCCCGCGATCATCTGCAGTGTCGTCGTCTTGCCGCAGCCCGAGGGACCGAGCAGCGAGAGAAACTCGCCGCGCGCGACCGTGAGGTCGAGCTGCTCGATCGCCGTGAAGTCGCCATAGCGCTTCGAGATGCCTTGCAGGGTGAGGAAGCTCATGAGCGTGGGTCCTCGCTGATCACGTGCGGTGGGGGCGGGGCAGGGAGCGCGTGCATCAGCGCTCGACCGAACGGTTCCAGCGCTCGGTCCACTCGGTGCGATGCTCGTTGATCGTGCTCCAGTCCATGGCCGTGAGCTTCGAGATCTGGTCAGGACCATAGGGCACGCGCGCGGCCACTTCCGACGAGAGCTTGACGGTCTTGTTGACGGGGCCAAGGCCGATGTCCGCTGCCTGCTGCGCCTGCACTTCCGGGCTCAGCAGGAACTGGATGAACTGTTGCGAGAGCTGCGGCTGCGCGTTCTGCGCAATGGAGCACGCGGCCACCTGCAGCGCCACGCCGCCTTCCTTCGGGTAGATGAACTTGAGCGGGAAACCCGTGTTTTGCAGCGCCACCGCGCGGCCGCTGCCGTAGGGGGCGATGATTACGTCGCCCGACTGCATGAGGCCGTCCATTTCGCCGGGCGTGGGCGCCCACGAAAGCACATTGGGCGCGACCTGTTTCGTCATCGCCTTGAAGCCGGGGTCGATGTCCTTTTCGCCGCCGCCGTTCAGGCGCGCGAGCATGACGAGCGTGTGCAGGCCATAGGTGTTGGTGATCGGCGGCACGCCGAGCTTGCCTTTCACGCGCGCGTCTTCGAGCGACTTCCACGAGTCCGGCGCGGGCAGGCCGAGCTTTTTGAACGCCTGTTCGTTATAGCCGATGCCGGTCGCCACCATCCCCACGCCCACGGCGGTCGGGCCAATGTGTGCGAGCGGGTAGAGGTCCTTCATGACGGGCGCGTCGTCGAGCTTGCCGCACAGGCCGAGTTGCATCGCCTGGTACATCGGGCCGTCGTCCATCACGGCGACGTTGATCTGCTCGTGGCCCTTTTGCGCCTGGAGTTTCGCGAGCGTGTCGCTCGAATTGCCCGCCACATAGACGATCTTGACGTCATGCGCCTTTTCGAACGCCGGGATGATCTTCTGACGATAAAGCTGCTCGTTGGAGCCGCCGACGTTGGCGACGTACAGCGTGGTTTCGGCCTGGGCTAGCGAGGCCGCCGCGAGCGCGAGGGCGGCGAGCGCGGTTTTAGGCAGGAAGGTTGAACGACGGCGCATCGCGGCTTTCATGACGACGATCTCCATTCGATTGTGGGGAGCGGCGAACCGGACAGTGCGCCGATGCATCGCAGTCTGTGCCGGGCTGGCCATATCGTCCAATACGAATAAAATGCCAACCTATACGGTAATGATATGGACCAGGGTTAGGCCCTGGCGTGTGAATCAGGGTTAAGCCCAGGAGATCAGCCTTGAATCTGAAGCACGTCGAGGCGTTTCGCGCGGTGATGGTGTCGGGCTCGATGACGGCCGCCGCGAAAGCGCTTTACACCTCGCAGCCCAACGTGAGCCGCCTGATCGGGCAACTGGAGCGCGAGACCGGGCTCACGCTGTTTCAGCGCGTGGGCATCCGCCTCATTCCCACGAGCGAGGGCAACGCGTTTTTTCGCGAAGTCGAGCGGGCGTATGTGGGCCTGCAAGGACTCAGCAATGCCGCCGCGCAAATCCGCAATCTCGGCAGCGGACGCCTGCGTATCGCCGCGATGCCTTCTGCGGGGCTCACGCTCGTGCCGCACGCCATCGACAAGTTTCGCCGCCTGTTTCCGGGCGTGACGGTCTCGCTGCACGTGAACACCTCGGGCACGGTGAACCACTGGACCGGTTCGCAGTTTTGCGATCTGGGTGTGGCCGTGTACATCAGCGAGGCGTCGAATTGCGAGGTGGAATTGCTCTCGAAGGTCGCGGCCGTTTGCGTGATGCCGGCTTCACATTCGCTCGCGAAAAAGGCCATGATCCGGCCCGCCGATCTGGAGGGCGAGTCGTTCGTCTCGCTGTGTCACGGCGACGGCACGCGCACGCAAATGGACGAAATATTCCAGCGTGCCGGGGTCGAGCGCGTCCTTGCCATCGAGGCGCAGTACACGGCAATTTGCTGCGAGATGGTCCGCTGCGGCATGGGCGTGACGCTCGCGCATCCCATCGTCGCGCGCGATTTCGCAGGGCCGGACATTGCCATCCGGCCGTTCTCGCCGGCGGTGATGTTCCCCACGTACCTGCTATTTCCGCCGAACCGGCCGCGCGAGCGTCTGGTAGCCGAGTTCGTCGAAGTGCTGCGCGCGCATCACGATGGGTTGATTGCGCAGATGAAAGCGCCCGAGCGCGCGAACGCGCGCAAGCGCACGAAGAAAGCGGCAGCTTGAGGCGGGCGCTCAGGCCGTGCGCTTCGCACCGCGTTTCTTCTGAGCTGCCCGCTCCACGAGATGCTCGACCATGCGCTGCGCCGCGGGCTGCAGCGTGTCGAACGCACGAAAGCAGACGATGAAACGCCGCCGCGCCCAGGCATCGGTCAAGGCAATGGTGTGCACGTCCATGATGCGCCTGTAGGTGTGGCTCACTTCCTCGGGCACGACGCTGATGCCGAGATTGGCGGCCACTACGCGAAACGCGGCGTCGAGCGTCGACACCACCGCGCGATAGGCGACCGTGCGCCCGCTGCGCGCCGCCGACTGCCGCAGCATCGTATGCACGGCGGTGGAGGGCGGCAGGCCCACGTGCTCGTAGTCGAGCGTCTCGTCGAAGGCGATGGTGCGGCGTTTCGCAAGCGGGTGCTCGGGATGCACGGCGAGCACGAGGCGGTCTTCGCGCCAGGGGCGCGATTGAAGGCCCCCGAGTTCGACGTTGTCCCAGCACACGCCTAGCGAGGCCGCGCCGTCGCGCACACGTTGCACGAGTTCGTGCGACGTGCGCTCCTCCACGTTCACGCGAATGTTCTTGTACGCGGGCAGGCGCATGAACGACGCGAGATCGTCGAGCAGCGCTTCGGCGATCGCGGAGGCCGAGGCGCACACGCTCACGCTGCCCGAGAGCCCGCTGCCGAGCGCCGCAACGTCGCTGGCCGCGCGCTCGAGCGTGAAGATCACGCTGCGCGCGTGTTCGAGCAGCGCGAGACCCGCCGCGGTGGGTTGCACGCCGCGGCGCGAGCGCGTGAGCAGCGGCACGCCGAATTCGCTTTCGAGCTGGGCGATGCGCTTGCTGATGGCGGAAGGCTCGATATGCTCCTCGCGCGCCGCACGTCCCATGTTGCCGTGCTCGCACACGCTCACGAGAAGGCGCAGGGTCTTGAGGTCGATGTCGTGCACGGTGTCTCCTTACGGCATTTTGTGTGTTTCCAGATTGGAATCTTGAAGCTTCCAAAATACCGCTTTATGTATTTTGCGGAATGCCTAAAGTTAGCACATCGCTGGAGACAAAAACGGAGACACCTTCATGCCCCCATTACCACGGCGCGGCGTAATACGCGAGGTCGGCCTGCGCGACGGCCTGCAGAGCATCCAGACCGTGCTGCCTACCGAGCACAAGATCGCGTGGATACGCGCGGCATACGAAGCCGGTCAGCGCGAGATCGAAGTGGGCTCGTTCGTGCCCGCGCGGCTCTTGCCGCAACTCGCCGATACGGCGGAACTCGTCGCTTACGCGAAAACGCTGCCGGACCTCTTCGTCTCGGTGCTCGTGCCGAACTTGAAGGGCGCCGAGCGCGCGCTGGAAGCGCAAGCGGACCTCATGCTCGTGCCGCTTTCGGCGAGTGAAGCGCATAGCCTCGCGAACCTGCGCAAGACACCCGATGAAGTGGTGGCCGAGGTGGCGCGCATGCGCGCCGCGCGCGACGCCAGCGGCGCGAAGACGCTGATCGAAGGCGGCATCGGCACGGCCTTCGGCTGCACGCTGCAAGGGCGCGTCGAGCCCGCCGAGGTGCTGCGCTGCATGCAGGCGCTGCTCGACGCGGGCGCGGACCGCGTGAGCCTTGCTGACACCGTGGGCTACGCCAACCCCGCCGCTGTGCGAGCACTCTTCGAGGCCGCGCGCGAAATCGCGGGCGAGCGCTTGTGCTGCGCGCATTTTCACGATACGCGCGGCCTCGCGCTCGCCAACGTCTATGCCGCGCTGCAGGCGGGCGTGACGCGATTCGACGCCACGCTTGGCGGCATCGGCGGCTGCCCGCATGCGCCGGGGGCAAGCGGCAACGCGTCGAGCGAAGACCTCGCGTTCATGCTCGCGGACATGGGCATCGAAACGGGCATCGACATCGAACGGCTGCTCGCGCTGCGCGCACGCGTGGCCGCCTGGCTGGAGGGCGAAACGCTGCACGGCACGCTCTGGCGCGCCGGTCTGCCGAAGACCTTTGGCGCAATCGCGCATCACATCTGATTAGTTTGACATCCTTATGAATACGCAAACCCGGTTGCCGCTCGAAGGCGTGCGTGTGGTCGAATTCACGCACATGGTCATGGGCCCGACTTGCGGGATGATCCTCGCGGACCTCGGCGCCGAAGTCATCAAGATCGAACCGCCAGGCGGCGACAAGACGCGCAACCTGCCGGGCCTCGGCATCGGCTTTTTCCGCTCGTTCAACCGCAACAAGAAGAGCGTGGTGCTCGACATCAACACCGAAGCGGGGCGCTCGGCGGCCGTGGAGTTGATCGGCGAGTGCGACGTGATGCTCGAAAACTTCCGGCCCGGCCTTATGGAAAAGCTCGGCCTGGATTACGCAACGCTCTCGCAGCGCTACCCGCGCCTCATCTATGTCTCGCACAAGGGCTTTTTGCCGGGCCCCTATGAAAAGCGTCTCGCGCTGGACGAAGTCGTGCAGATGATGGGCGGCCTCTCCTATATGACCGGCCCTGCGGGGCGGCCGCTGCGCGCGGGCACGTCGGTTAACGACATCATGGGCGGCATGTTCGGCGCGATTGGCGTGCTGGCCGCGCTGCGCGAGCGCGACGCCACCGGGCGTGGCCAGGAGGTGCAAAGCGCGCTGTTCGAGAACTGTGTGTTCCTGAGCGCGCAGCACATGCAGCAATACGCCATGACGCACGAAGCGCCGCCGCCCATGCCGTCGCGCGTGTCGGCCTGGAGCGTGTACGACGTGTTCACGCTCGCTGAGGGCGAACAGCTTTTCATCGGCGCGGTGAGCGACAAGCAGTTCGTGACGCTGTGCGACGTGATCGGCTGCCCGCAGCTTGCTGAAGAACCTCGCTTCGCGAACAACGCACTGCGCGTAGCCGTGCGGCCTGAACTGCTCGAACGCCTGGGCGCCGTGTTGGCCACGCAGCAGGTCGCCGAACTCATGCCGCGCCTCGAAGCGGCAGGCATTCCCTACGCGCCGATCGTGCGCCCCGACCAGTTGCTCGACGATCCGCACCTCAAGGCGAGCGGCGGACTCGTGCCAATGCAGACCGACGACGGCGGCACGACCGAAGTCGTACTGCTGCCGCTCATGATGGGCGGCCGCCGTCCCGGCGTGCGTCAACCGCTCGCGAAGGTGGGCGAGCATACCGAGGAGGTGCTGGCAGGACTGAAGTCACGCGCGGCGACCTGAGCAAGCAGGCCCGGCATTCACAAGAAAGACGCCCAGCGAGGCGTCGTCACGGAGACAAGCATGCAACGAACCCTCGGGGCGGACGATCCGCTCGACGCCGTCACGGCCCCACCCGTGGGCAACCGCGCGGCGGCCGCGCTTTCCGCCAGGCTTGACCGCCTGCCCGCCACGCGCCAGCTCTGGATGCTGGTGATGCTGATATCGCTGGGAGGCTTCTTCGAGGTCTACGATCTTATCTTCACGGGCTATATCGCACCGGGCATGGCCAAAAGCGGCATGCTGCAAACCACCACGCACGCGTTTTTCGGCTTCAACGGCATAGGCGCGTTCGTGGCCGCGACGTTTGCGGGTCTTTTCATCGGCACGTTCTGCTTTGGCTGGCTGCCCGATAAATTCGGACGACGAAGCGTCTTCACGTTCTCGCTGCTGTGGTATTCGGCGGGCTCGGTGGCGATGGCATTCCAGCATACGTCGCAGGGGCTGATCCTGTGGCGCTTCATCACGGGTATCGGCGTGGGCATCGAGATCGTCACCATCGACAGCTACGTCACGGAGATGGTCCCGCAGCAAATGCGCGGGCGTGCGATGGCCTTGAATCAGGCGATCATGTTCTCAGCCGCGCCCATTTCAGCGCTGCTTTCGTGGTGGCTCGTGCCGCTGGCGCCGTTCGGTCTGGATGGCTGGCGCTGGGTCGTGCTTGCCGGTTCGCTCGGTGCGGCGATTGTGTGGTTCGTGCGCCGCGCCGTGCCGGAAAGCCCGCGCTGGCTCGTCACGCACGGTCAAACGGAGGCGGCCGAACGCGTGATCGCGCAGATGGAGCAGCGCGCCGTGCGCGAGAGCGGCCAAGCGTTGCCCGAGCCTTCTCCCACGCTCGTGCTGCCCGCGCATCGGCGCACTTCGCTTGCGGAGCTGTGGAAACCGCCGTACCGCGCGCGCCTCATCATGCTGATCGCGTTCAATCTGTGCCAGGCGGTGGGCTACTACGGATTCGCCAACTGGGTGCCCACGCTCCTGATCGGGCAAGGCGTGACCGTCACGAAGAGCCTGCTGTATGCGGTCGTGATCGCCATTGCGCTGCCGTGCGGGCCGTTGCTCGCGATGCTCGTGGCCGATCGCATCGAGCGCAAGTGGCTCATCGTCGGCTCGGCTTTCGCGGTGGTCGTGTTCGGGTTGCTGTTCGCGCAGGCACGCGGGCCGCTTGCGCTCATTTCGCTCGGTGTCCTGATCAGTCTCGCAGGGCAAACCATTTCCGTGTGCTATCACGCCTATCAGGCCGAGCTTTTTCCCACTGCCGTGCGTTGCAGCGCCAATGGCATCGTTTATTCCGCAAGCCGCGTGGGCGCCATGATGTCGGGTTTCATCATCGCCGCGTTGTTGCGCGATTTTGGCGTGAGCGGTGTGTTCGCCGGCATCACCGTGTGCATGGTCGCGGTGATGATTTCCATCGGCGGATTTGGGCCGCGCACGAATGGCGTGCGGCTCGAAGAGCTTTCGGCGTGAGGCAGAAGGGGACGAGGCGTGCCGGCCGGCACGCCTCTTAAGGCAACGCTCAGGCTGCGGCGATCACGTCGATGCGCAGCGCCGGGCCGCCCGCTGCGATTTCCAGCAGACGATCGACGTTCGGGTGCGCGCCCGGACGGTTGCGCGCGTCGGCGGTGTGCTCTGCGAACACGGCGAGGCCATGCTCGGCGGCGTTGGCGTCGAGCGAGCCGAAGGCTTCGCGCAGGTAGTGGTAGACCGCGAGCGAGCCCTGCTTGCCGGGCTTGTTCTCGATGCTCGCGGCGACAACGCCCTGAGCGTCCACGAGATCGATGCGCTCGATGCCGTCGATGCCCGGCAGCAGTGCGAGATTGTCCTTGAAGACGGCGCCCGGTTGAATTGCCTGAATCACTGAAAACACTCCGTTGGTTCGATAGATGGCGTATGCGGAGCCGTATCTTAGCCGATCGGAGTGAGACGCATCAGGCCCCGTTCACGCTCCGCAGCACGCTTTCGATCGCGGCGGCCACGCTCAGCACGTGCGCGTCGCTTTCGGCGAGTCCCGCCACGCTCAAGCCCACGGGCGCCTCGCCGCGCGGCGCGCACGGCAGCGACACGGCGCAGCCATCGAGGAAGTTCACCAACGAAGGATTGCGCAGCACGAGCGCGTTCGTGGCCGCGAAGTGCGCCGGGTCGGCTTCGAGCGCCGCGATTGTCGGCGGCACGATGGGCACGGTCGGCATGAGGAAGGCGTCGAAACCCGCGAGCGCGGCGCGCGCCTGTGCGATTGCGGCGGCGCGCGCGGCAAGCAGGTCGAGGTAGTCGGCGGCGCTCGCCGTTTCACCCAGACGGATGCGCGCGAGCACGCGCGGGTCGTAGCGCTGCGCGTGTGCAGGCAGACGGCTGCGGTGCGTGGCAAAGGCCTCGATCGGCGAGAAGCCGAAGCGGTTGATGGCGGGCAGCGTCTCCAGCAGCGGCAGGGTCAGCGGCGTGATCTGCATGCCCGCACGCGAGAGGCGCGTGAGCGTGGCTTCCCACGTGCGCGCCACATGGGCGTCCATGCCTTCGGTCACGTAGTTCGCAAGGACCGCAAGGCGCAGGCCCTTGGACTCGGCGGTGCGTACGTCCGCGGCGTTTGCGTCCGTTGCCAGGCCCGCGAGCACACGGTCCACCAGCGCGCAGCACGCCACGCTCGGGGCGATGGCGCCGATCGAGTCGAGCGTGGTCGAAAGCGGGAACACGCCGGCCGTCGGCACGCGCCGGGCCGTGGGCTTGAAGCCGGTGAGGCCGCAGAACGCGGCGGGAATGCGCAACGAGCCGCCCGTGTCGCTGCCAAGTCCGGCCGCGGCCATGCCACCCGCCACCGAGGCCGCCGCGCCCGACGACGAGCCGCCCGCCACGCGTGCCCCGTCGCCGTCACGCCACGGCGAGCGCGGCGTGCCGCGCCACGGGTTGAGGCCGAGCCCCGAGAACGCGAATTCGCTCATGTTGGTGCGACCGAGCGGCACGGCCCCGGCGCGGCGCAGGCGCGCCACGGCGGGTGCGTCGAAGGCGGCGGGCGGGGCGTCGTCGAGCACGCGCGAACCCGCGCGCGTGGGCTCGCCGGCCACGTCGAACAGGTCCTTGATGGAGACCGGCAGGCCCGCGAGCGGCGAGAGCCGCACGCCCGCGCGACGCAGCGCGTCCTGGGCGTCGGCCTCGCGCCGCGTGCGTTCGGCGTCGAGGGCGATGAACGCGTGGCCGCCGTTGCCGCCTTCAACAGCGATACGCTCCAGCGCGGTTTCCACGAGCGCGCGGCTCGTCGTGCGTGCCGCATCGAGATCGGCGGCGAGTTGGGAGAGGGGCGTGGCAGGAATGAATGACATGGGTTTCGTTGCGCGTGTACGAGGAAAAGGATGAGTGCTCAGACCAACGCTCAGGCGACCGCTTATGCCACAACCGGCAGCGCGCGAACCGCGTAACGCGCGCGCAGGCTGCGTTCGAGCACCGGGTCGTGCAGTTCCAGCTCGAACGCGTCGCCCGACTCCATCGCCGCCATCTCGCCGTTCACGGCGAGCGTGCCGCTATACATCGCGCTGCCGGGCGGCAATGCACCCGTTTCCGTGTAACGGCGCCACAGGTCGGCGGGCGGCAGCAGGCCGTCCACGGCGCCGCTCTGATAGGCGCGCGTTTCGCCGGTCGCGGCAACGAGTGTGGCGCGCATCGTCAGGCGATCCCAGTGGCCTGCCACGTCTTCGTAGCGCCACGCCTCGCGGCCCAGCGGCTTCGGGCACACCTGCTTCGACACCGCAACGCTGTAGGCCTCCGCTTTGCGGTCGGTGTGATCGGAGCCGATCGTCACGAGCGTGCCGAGCGGGCTCGCCACGAGCACGCACTCGATCTCGCCGCTCGTGTGGGTGCCGAGCACGTCCACGGTTGCGGCCTGGTTCAGTTGCTCCGCACCCACGCGGTAGAAGAGCGGCGTGCTCGAAGGCGGCGCGACGCCGAGCGCGGCGAGTTCGTCGATGTGATGCTGGATCGCATGAGCGTCGCGGCCGGCCCAGCCGGCGATCACGAGCGTGTCGATATCGAGTGAAAGCGGCGTGGCTGCGCCGCCGGCCGGAAGGACGGTGAAGGAAAGCGTGGTCATGATGGCAGGTCGAAAAGGGGGAGGGCGCACCCGGCGCACTGGCTGCGCGCGCCGGGAGGAAAAGCGGAGGTCAGTCCTGCAGCGGGCGATGCGCGGTTTCGCGTGCGGCAATCAGTGCGATGCCGGTGACGATAAGCGCGCCGCTCACATAGAGCGAGACGGCTGCCGTGCTGTGCCAGGTGCGAAACAGCGCGACGATGATGAGCGGTGCGAAGCCGCCGCCGAGAATCCCGGCGAGCGTATAGGCGAGCGAAGAGCCGGCATAACGCACGCGGGTCGGGAACTGCTCGGTGACGAAGGCGGCTTGCGGGCCGTACATCACCGCGTGAATCACGAGGCCGATCATCACGGCGAGCACGATCAGCGCGGGCTGCGAGGTGTTCATCAGCATGAAGAAGCCGAATGCCCAGACCATGGCCGCGATCACGCCGCCGAGGTACACGGGACGCCGCCCGAAACGGTCGGAGAGCGCGCCGAAGAACGGCACGGCAAGGGCGTTGCAGGCGGTGCCCGCGAGCACAGCGGTGAGTGCGAGGGAGCGCGAGAGGTTGAGCACCGTGGTCACATAGGTGAGCGTGAACACGACGAGCAGCGCGTACAGCACGTCGGAGCCGATACGCGCGCCGCCCGCCACGATAAGGCGCCGCCAGTGCTGCGAGAACACTTCGAGCACGGGCACTTCTGCGGTGGCGTGCGCTTCGTTCAGCTTTTCGAATTGCGGCGTTTCGCCGACGCTGCTGCGCACCCAGATGCCGAACAGCACGAGCAGCAGGCTCGCGAGGAACGGCACGCGCCAGCCCCACGAGAGGAACGCATCGGACGACACGGAAATCGTCATGACGGCGATGAAGCCCGTGCCGAGCAGCGTGCCGAACGAGGGCCCGACTTGTGCCCACGAAGCGTTCAGGCCGCGCTTTTTCTGGTCGCCGTGCTCAACCGCGAGCAGCACCGCGCCCGCCCATTCGCCGCCTAGCGCGATGCCCTGCACGAAGCGCAGCGCGACGAGCAGCATGGGGCTCAGGATGCCGGCCGTGGCGTAGGTGGGCAGCACGCCCATCAGCGCCGTGGTGATGCCCATGAGCACGAGCGTGAGCATGAGCACGGCGCGCCGGCCCATGCGGTCGCCGAGATTGCCGAAGATGAAGCCGCCGAGCGGCCGCGACACGTAGCCCACGGCATAGGTCGAGAACGCGAGCAGCGTGCCCGCGAGCGGGTCGACCGAAGGGAAGAACAGATGATTGAAGACCAGCGCGGCAAGCGTGTTGTAGACGGTGAAGTCATACCATTCGAGCGACGTGCCGATCATGCTGGCGCTCGCAAGACGGCCGCGTCCGGTGCGGGTGCGGCCGATCGCCGGGGCTTGAGCGAGAGAGTTCATCGGGGGCTCCATAGTCGTTGGGCGTGAAGCGCTTGGGGGCACTGCTGTGTTACGCCGCGAGGCGCCAGAGCATGTCGAAGCTGCGCACCGTCTCATGTGCTACGCCTGCGGCTTGTGCGAGTTGTTCGGCGGCGGCGCGCGCTGCAGCGTTCGAGCTGCCTTCCACGAACACGACCGCGTCTTCTTGCACGGCGCGCGCCGTGCCCGCAGCGCCGCCGGTCGCAAGCGGCGAGGAAAGCGTGCCCTCGGTGCGGAACACGCGCACCGCGTGAACGCCGGGCGCGTGCGTGGCGGCGTCGGCCGCATCGCGCCAGGTTGCGGCAGCGAGCGCTTGCGGCGCGGCCACGAAGATCGCGACGTGCGCGCCTTCGCCTTCACCCGCTTCGAATGCAAGCTCGCCCACGCGGCGCTGCGTATCGTTCATGCGCGCGAAGTTGCGTAGCGACCAGTCGGTTTGCACGGTGAAGGCCTGACGGTAGGCGTCGCTGCGGAACACATCGAGCGATTCCGTCACGTAGAGCGCGAGATAGCGGCGCGCGTGGCCGTCGTTGGCGAGGAAGCGGCGCGCATGGCGAAAGCCGCGAATGCCCACGCGTTCTTGCATGTGCTCGCGGTCGTACCAGGCGTTGAAGTCGGCTTCGGCGTGCGGGTCGGTGTCGGTCCAGATGCAAAGCTGGCCGGGCTGGGCGTTCTGTGTCGTGCTCATCGGTTCTTCCTGCGCATACGTTGTATCGGATAGACGCAGTTTGGCGAGCACGGGCCGCTTCGGTCCAACAAGAAAAAAAATACGCAGTGAACAGGTTTTTTTATCGCTTGTTTTTGTCGCTGGCGGCGCGGGCCGGTTTTGCCGGGCGCTGGCGCGCGGTTTTCGCCGCGAGTTTCGCAACCCCTGCCGCGCGGGGCGGGGCTTTCGGGCGGAGCGCGGTGCTGGCGGATACAGCCGGCGTTGCGCCGTCCAGCTCCGGCCCCAAAGCGAGCACGAACGCTTGCGCCTGTTCGGCCGCGAGTTCGGCGATACGCGCGGGCAGCGGCTGGCTTTGCAGACGGTAGCTCGCCACGAGCGGCAGCGGCACGAAGCCGCTTTCCACGTCGAGCACTTCGAGCGCGCCTTCGCGCAGCTCGCGCTGGATGATGGCGGGCGGCAGCACCGCCACGCCGAACCCGTCGGCCACGAGCCGGATCATGGCCGCCACCGAACTGATGCAGTTGATGCGCACCGGGCGCTCCACCGCGCGCGCAAACTCGCGTTCGAGCGCGATATGCGGTCCCGAATTGCGCGAGAAGCTGAGGATGGGAAATTCGGCGAGCCGCGCAAGATCGACGCGTTGGCCCGAAAGCCCGAGTGTGGGGCTGGCCACCCAGCGCATGGGGAATTCGCACAGCGGCACGTCGGCGAATTCGCGGTCGCCCAGCGCGTGCGTTTGCAGGATCAGATCGACGGCGTCGGCGCGCAGCAATTGTGTGAGGTGAATCGTGGTGTCGCTCGTGACCTCGATCTCCAGATGCGGGAAGCGCTCGCGCACGCGCGCCATCACCGCGGGAAACCAGCTATGCACGATCGACTCGACCACGCCGATGCGAATGAGGCCGCCGCCGCCGCTCGCGTCCTCGACTTCGCGGCGCATCTCCTCGCCGAGATTCACGATGCGCTCGGCGTACGCGAGCATCTTGCGGCCCGCGGGCGTGAGCGTGGCAGAGCGCGAATTGCGGTCGAACAGGCGCACCTCGAAGCTCTCCTCGAGTGCCGCGATACGGCTCGACACGGCGGCCTGCGTGGTGTGAAGCTTCTCCGCGGTGAGGCGGAAATTCTGCAGGCGCGCTAGCCAGATGAATGTTTCGAGAAACCGGATGTTCATGATTCGAAGGAGGGCGGACGGCGAGGACGCATGATAGCGCGCCGTATTTCCGTTGCCGACCGAATCGGTGCCAACGGTTGATCGACTCACTCCTCTCCCACCGCCGAAAGCGGCGCGGCCACATGCTCGAGCGATTTGCGCTCCGCGTCCACGCCCCAGATCGCAGCGACGAGCGCCGCGCCTAGCATGAGTGCCGATCCCACCACATAGCCCGTGAACACTTCGCTGCGCTGATGCGTATCGATCAGTCGTCCGAAGAATGCCGGGCCGATGATGCCGCCCAGCGCCGTGCCGAACGCATAGAACACGGCGATCGCAAGCGCCCGAATCTCCAGCGGAAACGATTCGCTCACGGTGAGATAGGCGGAACTGGCGGCGGCCGAGGCGAAAAAGAAAATCACCATCCACGCGACGGTTTGCATCGTCGCCGTGAGCATGCCCTGCTCGAAGAGCCACCCGCTCACTGTGAGCAGCACGCCCGAGAGCGCATAGGTCGCGGCGATCATCGTGCGCCGTCCGATCACGTCGAACAAACGCCCCAGCACGAGCGGCCCAAGGAAGTTGCCGAGCGCGAACGGCAGCAGATAGAGGCCCACGTCGCCGCCCGGCACGTGATAGAACTCCGTGAGCACGAGCGCGTAAGTAAAGAAAATGGCGTTGTAGAAGAAGGCCTGGGCCGTCATGAGCGAAAGAGCCACCAGCGCGCGACGGCGGTGCCGCACGAAGATGGCGTGGAACACCGCGCGTAGCGGCGTGTGACTGCGCGCATGCAAACGCAGCGGGGCGTTGGGTGGATCTTTCAGCGTATGGCCCGCGTCGCGAAAGCGCGTTTCGATGTTCTTCACGATCCGCTTTGCTTCGTCGTGCTCGCCATGCGTGAGGAGCCAGCGCGGGCTTTCGGGAATCCAGCGGCGCATGGGCAAGATGATGAGCGCGAGCACCGCGCCAATGAAGAAGCACACGCGCCAGCCCCAGTCGGCGGGCAGCAGGTGCGGGTCGAGCAGCACGAGCGAGCCCGCCGCGCCAATGCCCGCGCCGACCCAGAACGTGCCATTGATGCTGAGGTCGGTCCAGCCGCGTACGCGCGCGGGCGTGAATTCCTGAATCGTAGAATTGATGGCCGCATACTCGCCGCCGATGCCCGCGCCCGTGATCGCGCGAAAAGCCACGAAGCTCGCGAAGCTCCACGAGAACGCAGTCGCGGCGGTGGCGAGCAGATACACCGCGAGCGTGATGAAGAAGAGTTTGCGGCGCCCCAGCCGGTCCGTGAGCCAGCCGAAGCCGAGCGCGCCGCACACCGCGCCCGCGATATACGCGCTGCCCGCGAGTCCCACCTGCGCGTTGTCCAGATGCAGCACCGGGCTCGTTTTTAGCGCACTCGCTACGGCTCCGGCCAGCGTGACTTCGAGACCGTCGAGCAGCCAGGTGACGCCCAGCGCCACGACGATGAGCACGTGAAAGCGCCCCCACGGCAAGCGGTCGAGGCGTGCGGGCAACGTGGTTTCGATGATGGCGGGTTTATCGGTCGTCCCGGTTGTATCTGGAGGATTCATCGGGCAAGGCGAGGTTCGGCACGCGATGCCTTGCAGCATGCGCCGTTCCTGAAATGTGCACGTTGAGCCTATTATTGATGCGATTAACGATTCATCCGGCGTTGGGATGATTACGCCGTTTTAAGCGACTTTCCCAATTCGCCGGATCATTTCAATACGCGCGTTCAGAAACCGCGGCGAACCGTAACCGTTGCGCCCGTGCTATGCGAATGAAGAATGGCGACACGCGCGGTGGCGGAAAATACCCACTCGTCCATGGTCAGCGAGAGCCTGCGTTGAGGTTGCGCACCGATGTTCAGCGTGCCGTCCGGCACCTGAAGAATCGAGATCTGGGGCGCCGTAGAAGGGCCCATCTGCAGATAATCGGAACGCCGCGCAGCTTGCTGCACACCGTCACTGCTTCCGGGCGCGGACTTCACGAAATCGTAATGGTATTTTTCCGGTACCAGCGGCGCGCTATAAAAACTTTCGACTTGTGCGTAAAACGGCTTTGGCTGATTCGCCTGATATTCCATTTCGTACCGGTGCAGGTACGCCTGGGGTTCCGGTGGCAGCGCTGGAATCACTTCCATAGGCATGGACGGGATATTGGCGACCGTCATGGTTTCGGGAGCGTTCAAGCCAGTGCTCTGAGCGAACGCATAACCGCTCAGCATAAAAAAGGCTGCACCGACAATCTTTTCGTTCAGGCACGTCATGAGCATGCCTCCAATGACGAACTCGAAACATCAAAACTGCCGAACGTTCCTGCTCAGCAGACCGCCATTGCATCGACTGCACCCATGCATTCTAGTACCTGATTGGCTTCATGCCAGCCGAATGTGCGCGAACGCCCCGCAGATGGATGTGAAGTCCACCAGCTGGCAGATGGCGTGCAATGTCGTTGCCTAACATCGCAGACGATACGACCGATTCAGGCGGCAGCAAGACCACCCGCAGCGGCAGAAATTGCGGATGGTCGTGCGGATAGTCGACGGGCTCACGCCAGAGGCGAGCCCACCGGCGCTAGCGCATTGGGGGAACTACGAGTGCGGGTTAGATCGTGCCGAAGAGCGCGCGCGGCCGGTCCTGCAGCGTGCGCGCGAGGACCTTCAGCGCGCGCGCGAGTTGCTCCCGCGAGGTTGCACACGCGAGGTTGATACGTACGCCGTGCTCGAGCGTCGAGCGGTCGACGGCGAACGCCGAGGCGGGCATGGTGTTCACGCCGCGCGCCAGCGCGTTGGCGGCGAAGTCGTCGGAGCGCCACGGGGCCGGCACGCGCAACCAGACGAACATGCACGCCGGGTCGCTATTGAGCAGGTCGCGCGGCAAGATTTCGAGCGCGAGCGCCTGCCGTGCCTGCAGCTCCGCACGCTGCGCTTCGAGTATGAGGTGCGCGGTACCGTCCTCGATCCAGCGCGTCGTGATGAGCGTGGTGAGCGGCGCGGGCATCCAGGCGGTCGTGCGCACGGCCTCGGCAGCGAGCGCCGCGCCATGCGGCGGCGTGTGCAGATAGCCGATGCGCAGCCCGGGTGCGAGCACCTTCGACGTAGAGGCCACATGGAAGGTCAGTTCCGGGCACAGGCTCGCGATGGTCGGCAGGCGCTTGCGCAGCAACGGCCCGTACACATCGTCCTCGATGATCGCCACATGGTGCCGGCGCGCGATCTCCACGAGCGCGAGGCGACGCTCGAGGCTCATCGTCACCACGCTCGGGTTCTGCAGGTTAGGCACGGTGAAGATCGCCTTCACGGGCATGCGGCGGCAGGCGTCTTCGAGCTGATCGGGCAGGAGGCCTTCGGCATCGCTTGGGATACCGACCAGTTCGAACTGGAATACGGGTGCGAGCGCTTTCAGGCCGTAATAGGTCAGCTTGTCGGAGAGGATCACGCCTTCGTGTCCCATCAGGCTGCTCAAGACCGCGTAGAGGCCGTGCTGCGCGCCGCTCGTGACGACGAGATTATCGGGAGAGGGCGTGAAGCCCGGCGCGGCGATCCATTGCGCGCCCGCCGCGCGCGCCCATTCCGCGCCCTGGGGCGGCTGATATTCCTGAGTTTCCGCAAAGCGCGGGTCGCGCGAGATCTGCGCCATCGTGCGGGCGAGTTGCGTGAGGAATTCGCCGGTCGCCGGGCGGTTGACGGTGAGATCGACCACGCCGCTCGCTTCGGCGCCGTTCGCCTCCGCGCTTCGCTGCGCCGCGGCGCCAACGGCCGGCATGGCGCCGCCGGTGACGATCGAGCCGCGCCGCTTGCTCGCGACGATCAGCCCGCGCGCCTGCAACTCCTTGTAGGCGCGCGAAACAGTGGAAACGTTGATGCCCAGTTCCACGGCCAGATCGCGCTGCGGCGGCAAGCGGCTGCCAGGCGGGTACTGACCGCTGCGCACCTGCTCCTCGAGATTGCGGGAGACCTCCAGATACGTGGCTTGACGACCTTTTGTCTGGATATTCTCATCCGTTTTTGTCTGGTAATCGTCGGCTTTCATGCAAGTAGTAGCTCCATACAAAACTCGATCGTCTGCCACATCACCGCGCTGCACTGAGGCACATCACCCGCGCCCCTGCTGCATCTTTAACCCAAAAACACAAGATATGGCAAGCGTTTAGCTGCGAGTTCCCTGAGGCGTGAGGCCATTCGCCAGGGAAATTCCTGGTCTCCACACAAAGTCTTTTTAATTGCACACAAAAAATTATTGTGTGAGTATGGATCCAAGGTTTTGTTCGGCCAGCAGCTCGGCGCAACACGCACTGTATTACAGGAGAACAGTCTCGTGGCATCCCGGCAATCCACACCCGCTTCAGGCGCAACATCCACACCCCTCGGCCATTCGCTGCGCAAGCGGCACGTCACGATGATTTCGCTCGGCGGCATCATCGGCGCGGGGCTGTTCGTCGGCAGCAGCGCCACCATCAACGCGATGGGGCCCGCTGCCTGCCTGAGCTACCTGCTGGCGGGCATCGTCGTGCTGTTCGTCATGCGCATGCTCGGCGAAATGGCGCTCGCGCATCCGGGCGTGGGCTCGTTCACGGAGTTCACGCGCATTGGTCTTGGCGACTGGGCCGGTTTCACGAACGGCTGGCTCTACTGGTATTTCTGGGTGATCGTGGTGGCCGTGGAGGCAGTGGCGGGCGCGGGCATCCTGCAGCGCTGGATTCCCGCCCCGGTCTGGGTGATCGGGCTCGTGCTGCTCTCGTTCATGACGGTCGTGAACCTGCTCTCGGTGAAATCGTATGGAGAATTCGAGTACTGGTTCGCGTCGATCAAGGTCGCGGCCATCATCGTATTCATCGTGGTGGGCGCGAGCTATCTGTTCGGGTTCAGTTCGTGGCACCAGACCGTGAACAACCTGAGCGGCGACCACGGCTTCATGCCGTTCGGCGCGATGTCGATCTTCGCGGGCGTGCCGACCGTGATCTTCGCTGTGGGCGGCGCGGAGATCGCGACCATTGCCGCGGCCGAATCCGACGACCCGGGCCGCAACGTCGCCTCGATGACCCGCTCGGTCATCCTGCGCGTGATCACCTTCTATGTCGGCTCGCTTTTCGTGATTGCGTGCATCGTGCCGTGGGCGAGCATCAAGGTGGGTTACTCGCCGTTCGTGGCCGCGCTCGAAACCATGCATATTCCGGGCGCTGCGGACATCATGAATGCAATCGTTCTGGTGGCGGTGCTCTCGGCGCTGAACTCCGGGCTCTATGTGTCCTCACGCATCGTGTTCCGGCTTGCCGAACGCCGCGACGCGCCGCGCGCGCTGCTCACGCTCTCGAAGAGCCGCGTGCCGCGTCTGGCCGTGCTCGCGAGCAGCGTTGTCGGCTACGTGGCCATCGTGGCGGCGATCGTTTCGCCGCAGGGCGTGTTCCTGTACCTCGTCAGCGCATCGGGCGCGGTGATGCTGTTCGTGTATCTCTCCATCGCCGTCTCGCAGATCGTGATTCGCCGGCGCCTCGAGGCAACCGAGCCCGAACGGCTCACGTTCAAGATGTGGCTCTTTCCGTGGCTTTCGTGGGCCGTGGTGGCGGCCATTGCCGGCGTGCTCTGCGCGATGGGCTTCGACCACGCGCTCTCGGGCCAGCTCATGGCGAGCCTCGCGAGCGTGGCGGTGGTCTCGGCGGCTTACATGCTGACGCGCAAGAGGACTCACGTGGAAGATTTCCGTGAGCCCGCAACCAACTGGAAGAAGTAATGGCGCAAGTGGCTGTCATCGGCGCGGGGTTCGTGGGGCTGTCGTGCGCTTACTGGCTCATGCGCGACGGGCACAGCGTGACGCTGTACGACGCGCAGGGGCCGGGCGAGGGCGCCTCATATGGCAACGCGGGCACGTTCGCGAACTATGCGTGCATTCCCGTGAATAACCCTGACGTGTTCCGCAACATCCCGCGCTTTCTGTTTTCGTCTACGAGCCCGCTGCGCATTCGCTGGGGCGACGTGCCAACGCTCACGCCGTGGCTCGCACGCTTTCTGCTGAGCGCCACGCCGCGCCGCTATGCAGGCAGCGTGAGCGCGCTCGCGCAACTGCTCTCGCGCGCTTTCGACGGCTACCGCGAAATGCTTGCCGTCGACACGCTCGCGGCCTTCGTGCGCGAACGCGAATGCCTCTACCTGTATTCGAGCGCGGCGTCGTTCGAGGCGGCGCAGCCGGCGCTAGAACTGCGGCGCTCGCTAGGCGTGGCGTTCGACACGCTCGCGCGCAGCGAAATCGCGCAACTGGAGCCGGGCCTCGCGCCGCTCTTCGCTCAAGGCACGCTCTTCAAGGGCAGCTGGTTCTTGAGCGATCCGCGCGGCTTTCTTCAGGCCTTGCATGCGATGTTGTCGCTGCGCGGGCTCGTGCATCGGCGCGTGGCGGTCGAGACGCTGGCGCCTGCGGCAAACGCGGTGAAGCTGATCGATTCGGCGGGCGAGACGCATGACGCCGAACACGCCATTGTGTGCGCCGGCGCGTTTTCAGGGCGTCTCGCGCGCCAATGCGGCGACGCGCTGCCGCTAGGTGTGGAGCGCGGCTATCACGTGCGCTTTCCTGGCACTGCTAACCGAATTTCGCGGCCGTGCGGCTGGGCCGAACGCGGCTTCTACATGACGCCGATGGACGGCGGCATTCGCGCAGCGGGCACGGTCGAGCTGGCGGCCAACGGCGCGGGCAAGAACGCGGACCTGCTGCGGCTTTTGACGCGCTCCGCGCAGGAGGCGCTGCCCGGATTGCCGGAGCCGGACAGCGACTGGCTTGGCTTCAGGCCGAGCCTGCCCGACGCGCTGCCCGTGGTGGGCGCGTCGAGCCGCTCGCCGCGCGTGATCTACGCGTTCGGGCATCAGCATCTGGGCGTGACGCTCGGCGGCGTGACGGGCAGCGTGGTTGCCGATCTCGTTGCGCAACGCGCGCCTCCCCTCGATCTCACGCCTTATAGTCCGCGCCGCTTTTAACCGTGTTTACAGGTACTTTCCAGCCATAACCAGGTAGCACCCACCGCAACAATCTCCCTGTGAGGATGAGCATCATGAACCGCCGCACTCTCGTACTAACGATGGCCCTCGGGCTGATGGGCTTGCACGGCCCCGCGCAGGCGGCCGACCCCGAGGTGGTGAAGATCGGTTTCGCGGGTCCGCTCACGGGCCCGGTCGCGCGCGTTGGCAAGGACTTGCAGTACGGCGCGCAGCTCGCTATCGACGAGGAGAACGCCAAACACCCCGTGATTGCGGGCAAACCGGTGAAGTACGTGCTCGACGTGCAGGACGACCAGGCCGACCCGCACGTGGCCGTGCAGGTGGCGCAAAAGCTCGTGGACGACGGCGTGGTCGGCGTGATCGGCCACTACAACTCGGGCTGCAGCATTCCCGCTTCAGCCGTTTATCACAACGCGAACGTCGCCATGATCACGCCGGGCTCCACCAACCCGGCGCTGACCCAGCAGGGCTACGCGAACGTGTTTCGCACCATGGGCAACGACGGCATAGGCGGCGTGATCGCGGGCAAGTTCGCGGTGGAGCAGTTGAAGGCGAAGCGTATCGGCATCATCGACGACCGCACGGCCTTCGGCCAGGGGCTCGCCGACGCGTTCGAGAAGGGCGCGAAGGAGGCGAACGGCAATATCGTCGACCGCGAGTTCACCAACGACAAAGCCGTGGACTTCCGCGCCATTCTCACGTCGCTCAAGCAGAAGAACGTCGACGTGATCTTCTTTGGCGGCCTCGATGAACAAGGCGCGATGCTTGCCAAGCAGATGCGCACGCTCGGCATGCCGGCGCGGCTGTTCGGTGCGGGCGCATTGAAGAGCAATGCCTTCCTGCAGATCGCGGGCCCGGCGGGCGAGGGCACACAGGACCTCGAACCGGGGCCGGCGCTCGACAAGCTGCCTTCCGCACAGGCTTTTGCGAAGCGCTACAAGGCGCGATTCAATCAGGACGTCGAACTGTATGCGCCGTTCGCCTACGACGCCGCGCTCGCCATGATCAAGGCGATTCGCGATGCCGACTCGCTCGACCGCGCGAAGATCGTCGCGAGCTTCCCGAAGGTAACGGTGGTGGGCGTGACGGGCAATATTGCGTTCGATCCGCACGGCGACCTCATCAAGCCGCCTTATACGCTTTTCGAGGTGCAGCAGGGGCAGTGGAAGAGCTTGAGGACGCTTGGGGGGAATAACGGGGTGTAACGTGCGCGGTGGGGTCTTCAGCGCGCCACCAGCAGCTCGATCAGCGTGTGGAAATCGACAGGCTTCGTGAGATGCGAGTCGATGCCGCTCATGCGCGAGCGCAGCCGGTCGGCGTGCTGGCCCCAGCCCGTTAGCGCGATGATCTGCAGGCCCGCATAGCGCGGGCTTTGACGAATCTGCCGCGCGATTTCATAGCCGTCCATGCCGGGCATGCCGATGTCGAGCACGATTGCATGCGGCACCGACTGCTCCAGCGCGCCAAGTGCAGCGGCGCCGTCGTACACGACGCGCACCTGCGCGCCTTCGCCCGAAATCACCATGGCGAGCGAATCGGCGGCGTCGCGATTGTCGTCGACCACGAGAATGCGCTTGCCCGCGAGCGGCTTCGCGGCGCGCGGCACGGCTGCGGGGGCTTCTTGTGCCTCGGCGCTCGTTTGCTGCGAGAGCGGCAGGCGCACTGTGAACGTGCTGCCTTTGCCGGGGCCCGCGCTCGCAGCCTCGACCGTGCCGCCGTGCATGCGCACCAGATGCCGCACCATGGTGAGACCAATGCCCAGCCCGCCCTGGTTGCGCTCCGCCGGGCGGCTGCCCTGCGCAAACATTTCGAATACCTGATCAATCTGCCCAGCAGACATGCCAATGCCCGTATCGCTTAGCTTGACGACTGCGTTGTCGCCTTCGCGCGCAGCAAAGAGCCGGATCTGGCCGCCCGTGTCCGTGTAGCGCGCCGCGTTGTTGAGCATGTTCGCGAAGACCTGCGTGAGACGCACGCGATCGGCGTCGAGAACGAGCGGCGTGTCGGGCAGCGTGACGCTCAGTGCGTGGCGTGCCTGATCGATGGCGGGACGGCTTGTTTCAATGGCGTTGTCGATGATTTCCGCGAGCGCGACCGGCGCCTTCACGAGGCCGATCTTGCCGCGCGTGATGCGCGATACTTCCATCAGATCGTCGATCAGCCGCACCATGTGATGCACCTGTCGATCGAGCATGTCGAGTACCGGGGCGGACTCCGCCGGAAACCGGTTGCCCCGGACAAGATGCAGCGCATTGGCAATGGGCGCGAGCGGATTGCGCAGCTCGTGCGCGAGTGTCGCGAGGAATTCGTCCTTGCGGCGGTCGGCTTCCTTGAGCGCGTCTTCGGCGTTCACCGCTTCGGTCACGTCGATGGAAACACAGACGTGACCGCGAAACTCGCCGCTCGCGGAAAACCATGGCGCACAGCAGGTTTCGAACCAGTGCCAGCCAGCGTCCTTGAGCTTCACGCGCAAGCGGCTCTGGAACGCGCGATGATCATGCTGCGCGGTCTGTACACGCGTCAGGAAGCCGGGCAGGTCGCGCGGATGGATGGTGGTGTGCCAGCCGGTTTCAAGCAACTGGAGAGGCGTGAGGCCGATCGCCACGAGATAGCGCTGGTTCACATAAACCGTGTTGCCTTGCGGGTCGATTTGCCAGATCAACGCGGGTGACGCATCCGCTAGCGCGCGAAAGCGCGCCTCGCTTTCACGCAGCGCTTCCTGGGCGACGCGGCGATCGTCCACGTCGATATTCATCCCCACCCATTTGCGCACGGTGCCGTCCGCATTCCAGATGGGCGCGGCGCGCACGTTCGTCCATCTCCAGCCGCCCGTGGCGACGTGCAGGCGGAATTCGGCGTTCACCACGCGTTGCGCCGCAATTGCGTCCTTCCATTGGCGCAGCGCGTAGGCGCGGTCGTCGGGATGTACGGCGTTCGCCCAGCCTTCGCCGAGCCATTCTTTGCCGGACTGGCCGGTATAGTCCGACCAGCCCGGCGAAACCGAAGCGGCCTGGCCGTGCGCATCGGCTTCCCAAACGGCCTGCGCATAGCCTTCCACCAATGCGCGAAAGCGCTCCTCGCTGTCCACGCATTCGGTTTCCACGCGCTTGCGTTCCGTAATGTCCAGCGCGAATTCGGCGCACTTCGAGGCCATGCCCGTGCCTGAAAGCCGGGTGGGCGCGAAAAGGCCCCACCAGCGCGTGCCGTCCTTGCGGATCAACTGCCGCTCGTAGGGCTGTGTGCGTCCCGTGGTGGCGAGGTCGGTGATCGCACGCGTCGTCACACCGAGAAATTCGAGCGGCACGAGCCGGTCCCAGTGCGTCGCGGCGCGCAAGTCCTCGCGGCTGTAGCCGCTCATTTGCTCGAATGCGCCGTTGGCATCGGCCATGGTGCCGTCGAGGTCGAAGAACAGCACCCCCACGGTTTCGATGGAAATGGCGGCCTGCAGGCGTGTTTCGCTCTCGCGCAGCGCGTCTTCGACCTGCTTGCGCTGCGCGGCTTCGTGGTGGAGCTTCGTGTTGATGTTCTGCAGCGTGCGGGTACGTTCGGCGACCTGCTGCGCGAGATTGTGGCCCGCGTCCTGCGCGTCGGTCAGCGCGCAGGTCAACTGGTGCGCCGCGCTCGCGCAGGAGGCGAGGCTTTGCAGAAGGCGCGCGTCCTCGGCGTCGAAATGTCTGTCCTGACTATGTGTGACGGCCCAGACCGTGCCGACCACCGCGCCGTTGACGCGCCACGGCACGTGCAGCGCTTCGCGTATGGGCGGATCGATCGCGCGGTAGGAGGCAAAGCAGCGCGCGGGCTGGTCGAACAGGAGCATGGTGTTGCGCCCCTGCGTCACGCCGCAGGGGCAGTCGTCGCCGGGGAGCATCCGGTCCATGTCCGCGGCCAACTCGCCGGCCAGCGCGCGCCAGCGAAACCGCGCGGTGGTGCCGTCGCGCTCGGGCACGCTCACGCCAGCCGACCCGGCGCGGCAAAGCGCGAGGGCGAGTCCCGCAAGCATCTGCAGTACACCTGATGGATTGCTCGCCATTTCCTGCGCGAGCGCAGCCAGTGCGCGGCTCTCGCCCTGGAAGTCGGGCAGGCGGTTCGGGCGGTTCACCAGCGCCTCGGTGATCAGCGCTTCCTCGACCTTGAGCGCGGGTGCGCCGTTGTCTTGCATGCTGCCTCCACCGTAGTCGTCCGCTTCGTTTGCCGCGCCTGCATTCGCATCATTGGTGCAAGGTGCGAGCACAGGCAGAGCCGTTGTGTTCACAAGTGAGCATCGCGTATTCCCGTACAGGAAATCCGCTGAATGCATGCGAGTTTTGTTGTGGCCCTTTGAGTGCCGCGCAAGCCATGGCTTGCCGCAAAGCGCGGCGGGCATTGCGTTTGCCTGAAAACGGCACGATGCGCAAGCCAGTCGGCGTCAAGTGAAAGCTAATTGTCGGATTGGCGAAATTTGTCAGGCAACAAGGCTTGACAGCGCAAGCTTGTCACACAAAAATTGCGCTCCATCCCTCAAGACGGCGCGCATTGCGCCGTTATCGGTGGGGAGAGAGACAGACTGGCGCTCGCATCGCGCCAGCGATGCATCGGCGACGCGTCATGGCACGTTCACGTTAGCCCCGGAGACAGGGCTGGCCGCGAGCGACGACGCGCGCAGCACATAAAACTGATAAGGCGTACGAACGTTTCATGCGAATTTCCACACGACTCCTTCTTCTGGTCATCACGGCGCTGATCGGGTTGATCGCCATTGGCGGCTATGGGCTCGTCAGCCTCAAGCGGGAAATGCTCGACGAAACGCGCGGCAAGATCACGAATCTGCTGCAAATGGCGGAGCATCTCGCCACCTTCTATCACGACCAGGAAGTCGCCGGGAAACTGACCCGCGAAGAAGCGCAGGCGGCCACGCGGCAGGCGCTCAACCAGCTCAACTATTCCGACCGAAGCTACTTCTGGGCGCGTTTGCCCGACGGCACCACGCTGGTTCACCGCAATCTGGCTTCGATCGGCAAGGTCAACGTGGGCAAGGCGCCGGACGGACGCCCCGACACGGATCTCTACCGCGAAATGCTCGCGCGCGAGCACATTCCCGTGATGATGACGATGGCCAAACACCCCACGACGGGACAGCTCACGGCGAAGATGAACGGCATCGTCGAGTTCGCGCCGTGGGGCTGGTGGATCGGAACGGGCTTCTTTCTCGACGATATCGACGCCACGTTCTGGCGCACCGGGCGCGTGCTGATTGCGCTCATCATCGCGGCCGTGGCGGGTATCGGCGTGCTGTCGTGGCAGATCATCCGCAATCTCGTGGGCACGCTCGGGGGCGAGCCACACTACGCGGTGGCTGTCACGCACCGTATCGCGACGGGCGACCTGACCGGCAACGTCGCGTTGCGGCCTGGCGACGAACGCAGCCTGCTGGCGTCGATTGCGCGCATGCAAACGAGCCTCGTCACGATGATCAGCGAGATCCGCGCGGGCGCGGAGTCCGTGACCACGGGCGCGGGCGAGATTGCCGCGGGCAATACGGACCTCTCTTCGCGCACCGAAGAGCAGGCCGCCTCGCTGCAGCAAACCGCGGCCAGCATGGAGCAGCTCACCTCGACGGTGCAGAACAACGAGGCCAACGCCAACCAGGCCCGGCAGCTCGTTTCCACGGCCAGCACGGCGGCGGCCGATGGCGGCGCAGCGGTGGCGGCGGTGGTGAATACGATGTCGGCCATTCAGACCTCTTCGGAGAAGATGGTCGAGATCACGGGCGTGATCGAGGGCATTGCATTCCAGACGAACATTCTCGCGCTCAACGCCGCCGTGGAAGCGGCGCGCGCCGGCGAGGAGGGACGCGGCTTCGCCGTGGTCGCCTCTGAAGTACGATCGCTTGCGCAGCGCAGCGCGAGCGCGGCGCGCGAAATCAAGGTGTTGATCGACGCATCGGTCGGGCAGGTTCGCGAGGGGGCGGAGCGCGTGCGCGCGGCTGGCGCGACGATGGACAGCATCGTGCGCTCGGTGGAGAACGTCACCGGGATCATCGCGGGCATTTCCGAGGCCTCGTCCGAGCAGCGCCTTGGCATCGAACAGATCAGCCGCGCCGTGACGCAGATGGACGAGGTGACGCAGCAGAACGCCGCGCTCGTGGAAGAAGCCGCTGCTGCCGCCGATTCGCTCTCAGGACAAGCCCACCGGCTTTCGCAGGCGGTGTCGATTTTCCGGACGTGATTCGGGGTTCCGCAGGTGTTGCTTTTCGGTCGCTTGCGCTTGCTCAATATCGCGTGAAACCGTTGCCTGACAAGGCTCAAAGGCCCGCGGTTCTGGTGCGCGGCATTTTGCCACCACATTGACGCACATGCATGGTGTGACAATGCGTCGAACTCTTAAAAAATGTTAAAGAAGGAGTGGTTCGATGCTGTCACCCGTCGCAGGATCCGCTATCGTCGTGCGCCAAAGCAGTCGTGCTCCTCAAGCTGGAACGCAGCCCAGTGCGCGCTGCTCGGGGTGCGCCATGCGCCATCTTTGCATGCCGCAAGGCCTGCCGGCCGAAGACCTGCCGAGGCTCGAAGCCCTGATCTGCGGAGCGCGCAAGGTGCGCCGCGGTGAGGCGCTCTATCGCTCGGGCGATCGCTTCGACAGCCTGTACGCCGTGCGTTCCGGCTCCCTCAAAACGCTCATTGTCAACCGCGACGGTCGCGAGCAGATCACGGGGCTGCGTCTCGCGGGCGACGCGCTGGGTCTGGACGGCATCGCCACCGACGTGCATGCCTTCAGCGCGGTCGCGCTCGAAGACAGTTCGATTTGCACGCTTCCTTACGCCGCGCTCAAGACCTTGTGCCGCGAAAGCGGCACGATGCAGGACCGGCTGCATCGGCTCATGGGCGACCAGTTCAATCAGGAAGCCTCGCAGATGATGGTGCTGGGCTCGCTCACCGCCGAAGAACGCGTGGCCGCTTTCCTGCTCGACGTCTCGTCGCGCAACTGGCAGCGCGGGTATTCGCAGGCGGAGTTCCGCCTGCGCATGTCGCGCGAAGACATGGGCAGCTACCTCGGCATCACGCTCGAAACCGTGAGCCGGATTTTGTCGCGCTTCCAGAAGCGTGGCCTCATCGACGCGCAAGGCAAGCTGATCCGCATCTGCGATATCGAAGGGCTGCAAACGGTTTGAGCGGGCCGCTGACGCGGCAGCCATCGAGACTCCGATGACCGCCGCAGTCAGCCGCTCCTTACTGCTTCTTCTTACTTCTCGTCAAGCCCCAGCCCCGGCAGGCGGTGCGTGCCCTCGAGTTGAACCGCGTGCAGCAGATGCGGGTCCACGTCGAGCGCGCTCAGGATCGTCGGCGCGACCTGGGTCGTGAAGACGTAGTGGTCGTCCGTGCGACCGGCGTGATGAATGCCGGGGAACGACACCACGAGACCCAGATGGCTGTCGTCGGGCGCGTTGCCGCCGTGCTCCTCATCCTTCGCCGTGCTCGACGTGTAGATCACGCCCGGATTCGGCTGCACGATGATGTCCGGCGTGCGGCCGTTCGACGGATTGCCGAACCAGTCGGCAAGGCGGTCGCCCGTGAGGATGTACGCTTGCGGGCCGTCGGCGCAAATGCCCGGCGCGTTACAGCTCAGGTTGGCCTGCAGTGTCTTCACCACGGCGTCCTTCTGGCTCTGATCGCGCAGCCAGATCAGGCCCACGTCGTCGGTCTGCACCATGCCGGTGCCCGAAAGGCCCGTGCCGTCGTTCAGGTTGCCCGACTTCGTATTGTTCTGGCCGAAGTTGCCGGTCGAGTCCAGATAGTTGTTGGCCTCGAGCAGCTTCGTGAGCGTGTCGCCGTTCTTCACGAGCTTCGAGTGATCGGTCGGCGACTGCCCGTGCTTGGCCGTCACGATGATGAGCGTAGTCGCGTAGAGGTTGCGCTGCTTCAACTCCTGCACGACGCGGCCAAGCGAGTTGTCCAGATACGTGATGGCGGCCGCGACCTGCGGGCCTGGCGTGAAGTCGGCGTCGAGATACCCGCCGTGGTTTGCGACAGTCGACTTCTGCGCGACGCTGAGCGTCTGGAAGTTCGTGCCGAACATCGTGGGCACCGGCGCGCTCGTCTTGCCCGTCGAATCGAGGCCGTCGATTTCGTTGATCAGCGCCTGCACGTGGAAGTTGTCGAAGACTTCGGTATGTGTGTAGGTGTCCAGATAATTCGTGCCCGTTTTCGGGTCGATCGAATTGATCTCGGTGCGCGCCAGATCGTCCACGCCCTTGCCCGAAGGACCGTTCACCCAATCGTAGCCCCACGCATGCTTGTCGGCCCACGCGGTGCGCGAGCCGTGGATATTCTGCTTGATGACTTCGAAAACCGTGTTCGTCTTGATGTAGTTGTGCGGGTACACGGGCGTGCAAACACCGTTGACCTTCGCGTACGGAATGGCTTGCGGATTGAACGCGCCGCCGCCGTCGAGGTGGACCAGCGCGCCGCCGTTTTCCCCGTCGATGCCGGTCGTTTCGTCGAACACGACATTCCAGCCTTGCGCGCCCTTGCATTGCGAGTCGAGCGGGGCGTAGAGCGTACGGTCATATGACACGTCATAGAAGAGGCCCGCGCTCTTCGGCGAGCCGCCCGTCACCAGCGCCGTGAGACCCGGGAACGAGTCGGACAGATGCGGCGTGTGCGCATTCGTGTAGGTCACGCCCGACTTCGCGAGCAGCGCGAGGTTGGGGCAGGCATTGCTGCCGATGCAACGCGCCACGTCCTGTTCGTGCAGGCCGTCGAAACTGATGAGGAGGACGTGTTTCACGTCCTTCATGTCGCCTGCATAAGCCGTTGATTGCATGCCTGCGAGCGCCACGGCGCCCGCTCCAACGACTGCGCCTAAGCGCGACCACCGGGTCGTATTCTCCATATTTCACCTCGTTTTTCTATTGCGTTGTGGGGAACTGCGAGGGACCTGTGCACAGCCCGAGCAATGTGGAGGTGCAAGGCGAATCTCTCGTGACGTTGCGCTTTCAACTTGCCGTCAGTTGTAGTCAGTTGTTACGCGCGCCGATGGTGAGCGCAATGGAGAGGGTTATCGCGGGTGTAAACTCACGCAGTCGAGCACGCTGCAGTTCGGGTTTGCGGTTTTCTTGATAGTGAGTTGTATTCAGTCCATTGCAGGCATCACACAATCATATTCAAAGGGAACGTCATGGCAAAGGATGAAATCGTCTGGGGCATCATGGGTACGTCGAAGATCAACGACAAGGTTGTCGTGCCCATCCACCACGCGCCGAAGTGCCGTGTAAAAGCGATTGCTTCGCGTTCAATTCAGAAGGCTCAGGCCGCCGCCGCGAAATACGGTCTCGCGCATGCATACGACAGTTACGAGGCGCTGCTGGCAGATCCTGAAATCGATGCGGTGTATATCCCGTTGCCCAATCACCTTCATGTGGAGTGGACGATCAAGGCGGTCGAGGCGGGCAAACACGTGTTATGCGAAAAGCCGATCGGACTCGATGCGCAGCAAGCCGAACGTTTGATCGCCGCACGCGACAAGAGCGGCCGGTATATCCAGGAAGCCTTCATGGTGCGCACGCATCCGCAGTGGCTCAAGGTGCGCGCGTTGATCGAAGAAGGCGCAATTGGCGAATTGCGCGCGGTGACCGGCGGCTTTACTTACTACAACACCAACGCACATGACATTCGCAACCAGAGCGAACTGGGCGGCGGCGGCTTGCTGGATATCGGTTGTTATCCCATCACGACGTCGCGCCTCATTCTCGGGCGTGAGCCCAAACGCGTGGTCGCGCTCATGGAGCGCGACCCGTCGTTCGAGGTGGACCGCCTTGGCTCCGTGCTGATGGATTTCGACGGCGTGCAAGCGAGTTTCTTTTACTCCACTCAGGTTTACCCGTACCAGCGCATGCAGTTTCATGGCACCACGGGGCGAATAGAAGTCGAGATTCCGTTCAATGCGCCGAATGACCGTCCCACGCGTCTGCTGCTGAGCAAGCAAGGGGAAGCGGATCGCTGGCTGGAGCTACCGGTGTGCGATCAATACGGCGTGGCAGCGGCGGTTTTCGCCGAGGCGATTTTGAGTGGAACGCCCCAGGCCATTCCACTGGAAGACGCGCGCGCGAACATGCGCGTGATCGACGCGGTGTTCCGCTCGGCCCGGTCGGGCGCATGGGAGAACATGGCTTGATGTTGAAGCGCCGCGGGCGGGTTCAACGGCCCTTGGTTTGACCCGCGCCCGTCTTGCGGCTCTTTACATGGTCGATGAATGCGCGCAGCTTCGGCATGATCTGCCTGCGGCTGGGATAACAGAGGAACACGCCCGGCAGCATTGGCGCGTAGGCGTCGAGCACGCGCACGAGTTTTCCCGCTTTCACTGCATCGGAAACCATCGGCTCGGGTAGCTGGGCGAGGCCTATGCCTTCCAGCGCCGCGCCCATCATGGTCGGAAAATCGCTGGCGATCAGCGGTCCGGAGACAGCGATTTCCAGGGAGTGGCCGTTGTCGTCGAACGACCATGAGGCCAGCGCGCCGGTGGAGCGGCGCCAGCGCAAGCAGGCGTGCTGACGCAGATCGTCCGTGTGGCGAGGCCTTTTTCTTCCGGAAAAATAGGTAGGGCTGCCGACGACAACGAGGCGAAACGGCGGCGTGAGCGGCACGGCCACCATGTCGGCGGCAACGAGCTGGCCTAGCCGGATGCCGGCGTCGAAGCCCTCCGCCGCGAGATCCACCACTTCCTTGCTCACGGCGATTTCCACCTCGACCTCGGGATAAGCCTGGCAGAACGAAGCGAGCAGGGGTTCCAGCAGAAGCGGGACGACCGCGCGCGGCACGGAAAGCCGCAATAAACCCGTGGGGCGCTGGCCGAGTTCGCGCGCCACTTCGCTTGCGGCGACCAGTTCCTCGAAGGCGGGCTTGGCGCGCGAAAGAAACCGTTCACCGGCTTCGGTCAGGCCGACGCTGCGGGTGGTGCGCACGAAAAGCGCCGCGCCAATGCG
Organism: Paraburkholderia sp. J7; assembly: GCF_905220155.1. Classification (NCBI taxonomy): domain Bacteria; kingdom Pseudomonadati; phylum Pseudomonadota; class Betaproteobacteria; order Burkholderiales; family Burkholderiaceae; genus Paraburkholderia; species Paraburkholderia sp. J7. The sequence goes on from NZ_CAJMYZ010000012.1 coordinate 165,673, forward strand.
CTCTTCGAGTACACGCACCGCCTGGCTGATGGCCGAAGGCGTCACCCCGAGGTCTGCCGCCGCCTTGCGAAAACTGCGATGCCGGGCAACGCTCAGGAACGCCTCCACGCCATCGAGCGCGCCCTGCCTGACTGTGAAGTTCTGCTTCATGGCGCATCAACATTGTGATGAATAGTCGCTCGCGGGAAACGATGGTACACCTAACGTGAAGCTCCCTCTTCATCTGGAGAACCGTTGATGAGCACACCCGCCTTTCCCGTTGGCATGACTCCACCGCGCCCGGCCTGGCGCAGCCTGCGCTGGATCGCACCGTTCACGCTCCTGTGGATTGCGGTGATTTACTGGTTGCCCGTGATCCCCGGTAGCGGCTTTCAAACCACGGCGCACCAGCTTGTCGCGCAGCTGTTCATGGCGGTCGGCTTGTGGCTCGGCCTTGAACGTACGGACCTGACGCTTCGTCAGCGCCGCGCGACCTGGCTGGCGATGCTCGGTACGCATGCGCTTTGGTTTGCAGTCGTCTGGAGCGCGGCGATCCATGGCGTATTTCGGTTGAGCGCCTCACCGCCGCCGTTGCCGTGGCTGCCGTTGGCGATTTTCCTTCCGGTGATCGCTGGCGCGCCGCTATTGCTGCTGTCGAGGCGGGTGGGGCTTGTGCTCGACGCGATGCCCGCCGCCTGGCTCATCGCGCTGCAGTTCTACCGCGTGTTCGGCAGCTGGGCGATCGCGGCGTGGCTGCACGGCGCGATGGCCGGCGTCGACGCGTTGCCCGCGGGAACGGGCGATTTGCTGACCGGCCTGTTCGCCGTTCCCGCGGCCATCGCAGTGGCGAGCGGCACGGCGCAGGGGCGCAAGGCCGCCATCGCCTGGAACGTTTTCGGGCTCGCCGATTTCGCCGTCGCGGTGACGTTGGGGATGATCACGGCGCCAGGCCGATTCCAGTTGATCGCTCCGGATATGCCGAGCCTCAACGCAGGCGTCTATCCCTATGTGCTGACGCCCGCGTTCGTCGTGCCCAGTTCGATCTTGCTGCACGCGTTGTCGCTGCGCCAGTTGTTCCGGCGTCGCGCCGGGTGAACTCATTTCATTCCATCCACACGTTGGAAAACACCTTGCAGGAGGCAACATGTCGCCGGAATCGATCTTCCGTGTGCATCTCGTTCTCGGGTATGTCGCGTGGCTTCTTTGTTTCACCGTGTACATCTGGCCCAGGCTCAAGGCGATGGACCCCTTCGACGCGCAACGCGCCATCGCCACGCTGCACAGCTTCCGCTTCTTCGGGCTGGTTTTCGTGCTGCCGGGCGTCGTGAGTCCCGACTTGCCCGCAAGTTTCGCCGTGCCTACGGCCTATGGCGACCTCGCCACCGGCGTGCTGGCCATGCTGGCGCTGCTCACAGCAAGAAAACGTCCGGTTTTCTGGTTCTTCGTCGTGGCGTTCAATCTCGTGGGCGCGGTGGACCTGGTTCTCGCCTACTACCACGCTATCCAGGCCGGCGTTCCCGTGCATGCGGGAGAACTGGGCGCGACGTACGCGATTCCCGTGATCTATGTGCCGCTATTGGCGATTACGCACGGCGCCGCTTTCTATCTGTTGCTGCGTGCGCAGCGCAAGGTTGCCGCGCATAGCGATCGTGCCGCGAGCGACGCATTGTTTCGGAGGAGCGCCCGCTAAACCTTCGTTCACCTGAAAGGAAATTCGAGGCAATTTCACTGGACAGGGGCCGAGAGACGTTGCTTTAATAAGCAGCCGTTCATCCGCCAACGCAACCTGATTCGGGAGACAACACAGTGGACAAAGCCGCCGATCCGATCCTGCAGGTCTTGCACGACTATCAAGCCGCGGTATATGCGAAAGACGTCGATGCATTCGTTGCGCTATACGCCCCGGACATATTGGCTTTCGACATGTGGGGCGCCTGGACGTACGAGGGCATTGCGTCCTGGCGCAACATGGTGGAGGGCTGGTTCGGATCGCTGGGCGCCGAGCGCGTGGTGGTCGAATTCAGCGAAGCGCAGACTGCCATGTCACAGGACCTTGCTGTGCTGCACGCCTTCGTGACGTACAAAGCGGTGACGGTGGACGGCGAGGAATTACGCTCGATGGACAATCGTATTACCGCAACGCTCAAACAAACGGGCGAGGGGTGGAAGATCTTCCACCAGCATTCTTCGTCGCCGATCGATCCTGCCACGACGAAGGTCATTTTCAAACGTTAGTCGCTGCAACGAAACATGAAGGGCCATCCAGGCCCTTCATGCTGTTACCGTTGCGCTTTCCATGGCACCTGTTGCCCGCGCAACGAACATCTCATCGCGCTCGAGCGATCGAGCTAGTTCCGTCAATTTCCGTTTCCGATGTCATAGAACGATTTCGCATCGGGACTTTCCCTGCCTACGCTTCGCGGCTGGCCGTGTCGGTGGCCGGCAGCGGCCGCTTTGACCGTTATTTGGCTGCGTGGCTGAGCGGTCGTCGGCAACATTTGCCGTTTCCCCGGCGATCCAGGTGTCTCGGGGCTCGCTCACGAAAACTGTTGCTATGCACAAAAGTTGACTTCTGGCACGCAGGAATGCGCCCAGGACTAACCCGAATGCAAGAAAGTATCAGTCTGCGGTCTGATTTTCAGTGGTGGATACGTGCCGCACCTGGTACTTTTCAGTCATGGCGGCGCGGCAGTTGAGTCAGGTGCAGCGTAGGCGCGAGCAGCCGTCGCAGAACAAGAAAAGATCCGTGCAGGAGGAGTCGAGATGCAAACCCTTGGGGCAGCCACGGCGCGCGCAGGTGCGCCACGCGCCACACATTCCCAGCCTGACCTCGAACTGGTCGCCGTACCGCGCGACGAGTCGTTCAAGGTCTGGTCGCACGGCTATCCCTATCGGACGGTGCGCTGGCACTTCCATCCCGAGTACGAAATCCACCTCATCACCGCGACCACGGGCAAGTATTTCGTGGGCGATTTCATTGGCAGCTTCGCGCCCGGCAATCTCGTGATGATCGGCCCGAACCTGCCGCACAACTGGGTGAGCAGTGTGCCGCACGACGAACCGGTGGACGAACGCTGCCTCGTTCTCCAGTTCGATGCGGATTTCATCGCGCGCGCGATCGAGGCGTTTCCCGAATTCAGGCGCGTGGAGCCGCTGCTCGATGCGTCGCGCTGGGGGCTCCTGTTCACGCCGGAAACGGGCGCGGCGGCCGAGCCGATCCTGCGCGAGATGCTGGGTGCGCAAGGCATGCGCCGCGTCACGCTCTTTATCGACTTGCTCGACCTGCTCGTACAAAGCGACGAACCTGCGGCGCTCGCGAGCGAGGCGTACCGCGCCGATCCCGCCCGCTATGCAGGCACGCGGATCAACCACGTGCTGGCCTTCATCGGCAAGAATCTCTCGCAGGAACTGCGCGAAACGGAGCTGGCGGAACTGGCCGGGCAGAGCGTGAGCGCGTTCTCGCGCTACTTCCGCCGTCATACGGGCGTGTCGTTCGTGCGCTACGTGAACCAGCTGCGCATTAATCTGGCGTGCCAGTTGCTGATGTCAGGTGAACTGAATATCACGGACATCTGCTATCAGGTGGGCTTCAACAACCTCTCGAATTTCAACCGCCAGTTCCTGCTGCTCAAGGAAATGTCGCCTTCGCGCTGGCGGTCGTATCAACGGCTCAATGCCGCGAGCGCGGCCAGCAAGAGCGAAGCCGTGTACGGCGTGCCGGCGATCGGCTAGCGGATCGTTCCCGAACGGATTCAAACGCAGTGCTCGTAGCGGGTATTGCGGAGGAAGAACTCGCACTTTCACAAGGCAGCACCGCAGCACCGGCAACCACCAGGCATTCAACCAAAAAGCGGAGACACGCAATGACCCGAATTCACACCCAACTGATCGGCGCCGCCGCACTCAGTCTCGCCCTCGCGGGCATCACGTCGGCGCATGCCGCGCCGAGCGGCACGGTCGCGTTCCTGATGCCCGACCAGGCCTCCACGCGCTACGAGCAGCACGACTTCCCCGGCTTCAAGGCCGAAATGGGCAAGCTCTGCCCCGACTGCAAGGTGCTCTACCAGAATGCGAACGCCGATGCCTCACAGCAGCAGCAACAGTTCAATTCGGTGATCGCGCAGGGCGCGAAGGTCATCGTGCTCGACCCGGTCGATTCCACGGCGGCGGCTTCGCTCGTGCATATGGCGCAGAGCCAGGGCATCAAGGTCATTGCGTATGACCGGCCCGTGCCTTCCACGCCCGCCGACTACTACGTCTCGTTCGACAACGAGGAAATCGGCAAGTCCATCGCACTGTCGCTCGTCGAGCACCTGAAGGCGTCGGGCGTGGCCGGGGGCAAGGGCGGCGTGCTCGAAGTGAACGGCTCGCCGACCGACGCCGCCGCCGGGCTCATCAAGAAGGGCATTCACGAAGGGCTGCAGGGCAGCGGCTACAAGACGCTCTCCGAGTTCGACACGCCCGAGTGGGCGCCGCCGAAGGCGCAGCAGTGGGTGAGCGGGCAGATCACGCGCTTCGGGCCGCAGATCGTCGGCGTCGTGGCCGCCAACGACGGCACGGCCGGCGGCACCATTGCGGCCTTCAAGGCGGCGGGCGTGAACCCGGTTCCGCCGGTGACGGGTAACGACGCGACGACCGCGGGCCTGCAGCTCATCATCGCGGGCGACCAGTACAACACGATCCTCAAGCCGAGCGAGATTGTGGCGGGCGCGGCGGCGAAGGTGGCCGTGGGCTTCCTCGACGGCAAGCCCGTGAAGGGCGAGACGACGCTCTTCAAGACGCCCTCGCAACTCTTCAAGCCGGCCGTCATCACGCAGCAGAACATCAAGGCCGAAGTGGTGGACAAGGGCTTCGCGAACGCGAAGGACCTGTGCACGGGCCGATACGCCGACGGCTGCAAGAAGCTCGGCATTGGCGGCTGATACCGGTGGTCGGGCCCGGCACGCGCCGGGCCCCGAGCGTAACGAAGAGGTACCCATTTCATGACTGACGAATTGACGAACCGCGCTACGGACCACGCGACGACACGCAGCGCGCCCGGCGAGCTGGTGCTGAGCCTGCGCGGCATCTCGAAGCACTTCGGCGCGGTGTCGGCGCTCACGGATATCGAGCTCGACGTGCATGCGGGCGAGGTGGTCGCGCTCGTTGGCGACAACGGCGCGGGCAAATCGACGCTCGTGAAGATTCTTGCGGGCGTGCACCAGCCAAGCGCCGGGACGATCACGTTCCGCGGCCAGCCGGTGAACCTGTCCGATCCGGGCACGGCGCTCGATCTGGGCATCGCGACGGTGTTCCAGGACCTCGCGCTGTGCGAGAACCTCGACGTCGTGGCGAACATCTTCCTTGGCCGCGAGTTGAGCCCGTACCGGCTCGACGAGGTCACGATGGAAGTGAAGGCCTGGACGCTGCTCAACGAGCTTTCGGCGCGCATTCCGAGCGTGCGCGACGTGGTCGCCTCGCTCTCGGGCGGCCAGCGCCAGACGGTTGCGATCGCGCGCTCGCTGCTGCTCGACCCGAAGCTCATCATGCTCGACGAGCCCACCGCCGCACTCGGCGTGGCCCAGACGGCCGAGGTGCTGAACCTGATCGAGCGCGTGCGCGACCGCGGGCATGCCGTCATCATGATCAGCCACAACATGGAAGACGTGCGCGCGGTGGCGGACCGCATTGTCGTGCTGCGTCTGGGCCGCAACAACGGGATCTTCTATCCCGACTCATCGAATGCCGAACTCGTGGCGGCGATCACCGGCGCAACGGAAAACGCGGTGTCGCGCCGCGCCGGCCGCCGCCAGGCGCAACAGGACGTCCAATGAAAGGAACGATCATGAGCAAGACTATCCATGGCGCTCCGCAGTCTGAAAGCAATGACGCCTCCAAGCCTGCCACCTTGCTCGACCGCAGCGACGTGCGCGTGAAGCATGCGAGCGGCATCGGCGAAAGCGTTTCGGCCTTCGTCGATCGCGTGCGTTCGGGCGACCTGGGGTCGCTGCCGGTCATCGCGGGGCTCGTCATCATCTGGACGGTGTTCACGAGCCTGAACCCGGTGTTTCTCTCCGCCGACAACCTCGTGAACATGCTGTTCGACTGTTCGACGGTCGGCGTGATTTCGCTGGGCATCGTCTGCGTGTTGATGCTCGGGCAGATCGATCTCTCGGTCGGTTCGATGAGCGGCTTCGCTTCGGCGCTCGTCGGCACGCTGTGGGTCAACGACGGCTGGCCGGTGCTGCTCGCCATCGTCGCCGCCATTGCGGTGGGCGCGGTGATCGGCGCGCTGTATGCGCTGCTGCTGAACTGGATCGGCATGCCCAGTTTCGTTTCCACGCTCGCGGGCCTGCTCGCCATTCTCGGCATGCAGCTCTACGTGCTGGGGTCGACGGGTTCGATCAATCTGCCCTACGGCTCGACGATGGTGAATTTCGGACAGCTGATGGTCATTCCGCCAATCGTCTCGCATGGGATCGCGTTGCTGCCGGGTATCGTGCTCCTGCTGCTCGGCATGCGCACGCGTACGCGCCGCCATGCGGCCAGGCTCTCCGCGCCGTCGATGGCAAGCCTGCTCGTACGCGCGGTGGCGCTGACCGTGTTCCTCGAAATCGTCGTGGCCTATCTGAACCGCGGGCGCGGCGTGCCGCTGATGTTCGGCCTCTTTCTCGGGCTCGCGGTCGTCATGCAATACGCGCTCACGCGCACGCGCTGGGGCCGCTCGATGCATGCTGTGGGCGGCAATCATGAGGCCGCCAGGCGCGCGGGTATCAAGGTCGGCGCGATCTATACGAGCGCTTTCGTGCTGTGCGCGAGCCTCGCCGCCATTGGCGGCGTGCTGACCGCGGCGCGCCTCGCCTCGGCGAGCCAGCAGGCCGGCACAGGCGACGTGAACCTCAACGCCATCGCGGCAGCCGTGATCGGCGGCACGAGCCTGTTCGGCGGGCGCGGCAGCGCATGGTCGGCAGTGCTTGGCATTATCGTGATCCAGTCGATTGCGAGCGGCCTCACGCTGCTGAACCTGTCGTCGTCGCTGCGCTTCATGATTACCGGCGCCGTGCTGGCCATTGCGGTGATCGTCGATTCGCTCGCCCGCCAGTCGCGCGTTTCGCATGGCCGCGCTTAAGGCCACACTTAGAGCGCTGGAACCCGACTCAAGGAGAAAGTCACCCATGTCTGAATCGATCAAGGGAAAGGTCGCCGCCATTACGGGCGCGGCGTCCGGCATCGGCTTCGCGTGCGCGCGCGCGTTCGTGGAGGAAGGCGCGAAAGTCGTGCTGATCGACCGTGCGCAGGACCGGCTCGCGAAATGTTGCGCGGAGCTGGGCCCCAGTGCGCTGCCGCTCGCGATGGATCTGCTCAACCCCGCGGACTACGCGGGCATGCTGCCCAGAATTCTCGATCTCGCGGGAGGGCTCGACATTTTTCACGCCAACGCGGGCGCCTATATTGGCGGCGAGGTGGCGAACGGCAATCCCGACGAATGGGACCGCATGCTCAACCTGAACATCAACGCCGCGTTTCGCTCCGTGCATGCGGTGCTGCCGCACATGATCGCGCAGAAGTCGGGCGATATCATTTTCACGAGTTCGGTGGCGGGCGTCGTGCCGGTGGTGTGGGAGCCTATTTATACGGCTTCGAAGTTCGCGGTGCAGGCCTTCGCGCACACCGTGCGCCGCCAGGTCGCGAAGCACGGCGTGCGCGTGGGTGCGGTGCTGCCGGGCCCCGTGGTCACGGCGTTGCTGGACGACTGGCCCAAGGCGAAGATGGACGAAGCGCTGGCCCAGGGCAGCCTCATGCAGCCGAAGGAAGTGGCCGATTCCGTGGTATTCATGCTCACGCGGCCGCGCAATGTCACCATTCGCGACCTCGTGATCCTGCCTAACAGTGTCGATCTGTAAATCCACAGTCAACGAGCCATGACTTCAAATCAGCAGGCTGACGGCGCGCGCTATACCGTCGGCGTCGATGTGGGCACGGGCAGCGCCCGCGCCGGTATTTTCGATTCCGCCGGACGCATGGTGGCGTCGGCAAAACACGACATCACCGTGTTTCATGAGAGCGGCGCGATTGTCGAGCAATCGAGCACGCAGATCTGGAACGCCGTGTGCCATGCCGTGAAGGAAGCGCTGGCGCAGGCCGCGATCTCGCCGGAGAGCATCGCCGGCATCGGCTTCGACGCGACCTGTTCGCTCGTCGTGCTGGGCGAGGGCGGCGAGCCGCTGCCCGTTGGGCCGTCTGAAATGGCGGAGCGCGACATCATCGTATGGATGGATCATCGCGCCGTGGAGCAGGCCGAGCGCATCAACGCCACGGGCCACGACGTGCTGCGCTTCGTGGGCGGCAAGATCTCGCCCGAGATGGAAACGCCCAAGCTGCTGTGGCTGCTCGAAAACCGGCCGAAGGTGTTCGCCGCCGCCTGGCAGTTCTTCGACCTGACCGACTTTCTCACGTGGCGCGCCACGGGCGACCTGGCGCGCTCCACCTGCACGGTGACCTGCAAGTGGACCTATCTCGCCCACGAGCAGCGCTGGGACGAGAGCTACTTCCGCACCGTGGGCCTGGGCGTGCTCGCCGACGAAGGTTTCGCGCGCATCGGTCAGACGATCGTCGAGCCGGGCACGCCGCTTGGCAATGGGCTCACGCCGCAGGCCGCCGCGCAGCTCGGCCTGCGCACGGGCACGCCGGTGGCGACCGGTGTGATCGACGCGCACGCGGGCGGCATCGGCACGGTGGGCGCACAAGGGCAGCCCGAGGCGTGCCTCGCATACGTGTTCGGTACCTCGTCATGCACGATGACGACCACGCGCGACCCCGTGTTCGTGCCGGGTGTGTGGGGCCCGTACTACTCCGCGATGGTGCCCGAGGCCTGGCTCAACGAGGGCGGGCAGTCGGTGGCGGGCGCGGCGATCGAGCGCCTCCTCACGCTGCATCCGCTTGGCACGGAAGCCGCGAGCCGCGCGGCGAGCGAGGGCCAGTCGCTGCCGACGATGCTCGCCGGGCTGGCGGCCCAGGATTCGGACGGCCTCTCCGGTGCGGTGCGCCTCGCGCACGATCAGGGGCTGCACGTGGTGCCGGAATTTCTCGGCAACCGCGCGCCGTTTGCCGATCCGCACGCGCGGGCGGTCATCGCGGGACTCGGCATGGAGACGGACATGGAGAGCCTGGTCGCGCTCTATGTCGCGGGCATTTGCAGCATCGGCTATGGGCTGCGGCAGATTATCGAGGTGCAGGCCCAGGCGGGCGCGCCGATCGAGCAGGTCGTGATCAGCGGCGGCGCGGGGAGGCTTGACCTCGTACGCCAATTGCTTGCGGACGCAACGGGTAAGCCGGTGCTCGCCACCCACGCGGACGAGCCCGTATTGCTGGGCGCGGCCATGCTGGGCGCCGTGGCAGGCGGCTTATACGAAAACGCGCGCGAGGCGATGGCCGCGATGTCGCAGATCACCAAGGTCTACGCACCGGCCACGGGCGAGATCGCAGCGCTGCACGAGGCGCGTTACCGCGCCTTCACGCAGTTGCAGGACGTGGCGCGCGCGATCAGGTAGTCGCAGCGGTAGTGCCTCAAGCCGCCTCGCCGCTGCGCTGCGCGAGCGCGGCAGCGGCCGCCTGACTCTGTGCGAGGTGGCGCAGCAGCTTCGTCACCATCAATACAACGGTGAACGCGAGCACCACGAAGAACACCGCGAGCGGCGTGAGCACGTGCACCGACACAAAGCCGGCCAGCCCCATCATCGCCGAGGAAACGAGCAGCAGCGCGCAGCCCAGAATCGCGCTCGTCAAACCCGCAATGTGCGGGAACAGCGAATTGCCCTTCGCCATCAGCGTGGGGTACATCGCCCCCGCGCACAGACCCATCACGAGCACAGGAATGGCGAGCGTCCACACGCGCAGGCCCACCGTGAGCGCGAGCACGAGCATGACGATCGATGCCCCGGCCATCACGCGCGCGCCGATGCGCAGCCGTTGTTCCGGAGTGGGCAGGCGCGGGCCGTGCACCCGGTTCGAGAGGCCGCCGAGGAAATACATCAAGCCAATGCCGAGCGCGAGGTAGCCGAAGAACGTAGGCGGCTTGTGCAGCGTGTTCTGCACCATGAACGGCCCGACGATGTTGAACACCAGCAAGATGCTGTAGCACAGGCCCTGGGCGAGAAAGCAGCTCTGGAACACGGGGCTCGCGAGCACCTTGCCCGCGTTCGCGATGAGCGTGCGCGGCTCCAGATGCACCGGCTGCCGCAAGGTCTCGCGAAAGCGCCACAAGAGCGCCCACATCACCAGCGAATAGACGAGCAGGAACACGAGGCACGACTTCCAGCCGAACAATTCCTGCAAGTGCGCGCCGATCACGGGCGCGACGATCGGTGCGAGCCCCCATGTGATCGACATATAGGTGAACGCGTGCATGAGCGCGGTGCCCACGAACGTGTCGGTGATGATCGCCTTGGCGAGCAGGTTGGTGGCGGCAATGCCGAAGCCCTGCAGGCAGCGTGCGAGCACGAACGTTTCCAGGTTCGGCGCGGCGAGCGAAAGCAGGCAGCCGATCGTGTAGACGACGAGGCCGAAGCCCAGCACGGGTTTGCGTCCGAGGGCGTCGGAGATCGGCCCGAAGATGAGTTGGCCGAGCGCGTACGCCGCCATATAGACCGACACGCTCGACTGGATCGCTTGCGGCGAGGTCGCGAAGTAGCGCGCCATGGCCGGCAGCGCGGGCACATAAATGTCGATGGCAAGCTGTCCCGCGGAGGCGAACAGGCAGATCAGGAACAGCAGGAAGCGCGGCGAGTTCGCCGGGCGTGCGGCGATGGCTGGACGTTCGGGCAGATCGTGAGTCATGACAGCGTGAAAAGGGCGGATTGCGGTGCGGCGGCGCGGGGCGTTCGAGCAAAGCATGTTCCAACAGCGCGTTCGAATCACGAACACAGCGTCCGGCGCGGCGGCGTAGGCGCGTATTGTGCCCGTTATCGCCGATTTCCGTGCAACGCCGCATCGAGAGCGCGCGGCAGGCACCGGGCGGCAGTGGCATGCCAGGCGCGGCGTTTGCTGGATCTCCGCCTATCTCGCACGGAATATTCGCGGAGTGCCGACATGCCAGAGAAAAGGCCGAAACCGGCCATGCGCCGCCCGACCACCGCGGAAGACTACGAAGTCTTCTGCGGCGAGCAGATCGACGGCGCGGGCCGCTACTACGGATTGCTGCGGATTCGCCGCAAGACCGATGGGCGGCTGATCTATCCGTTCGACGGCTGCCCGCGTCCGGGGCCCTGCGCAACGGGTCCGCTGGCACGGCAACAGGCCCTCACGCTGGCGGACGAGCTGATTCGCGCCGACATCGCGACACCCGAAGGGTGACGCGGCCTTACGCTCTCAAAGCCGCCTGGCCGGGGCGTACCGAGAATTTCATTTCGCGAAAGACTCATGGCGTAGAAATGAATACTCCTCGCTTTGGAGAATCCGCTTAATTTTGGAATCATTTTTTAGTGCCCGACGCGTAGCATTTTCGAAATTCCGTTGTGCGAGAAACGAAAATGAGTGAGAAGGGCGATTTGCATTACTTTGACTATGCCGCGACCACCCCGGCGGACCCGCGGGTGATCGAGGCGATGTTCGGCTGTCTGGGCATGGAAGGCGATTTCGGCAATCCGGCGTCCAGCTCGCATGGCGCGGGCCAGCGGGCGCGGCGGCTCGTCGAGCAGGCGCGCAAGGACGTGGCGGCGCTGATCGGCGCCGATGCCGAAGAGATCGTCTGGACTTCCGGCGCGACCGAGTCGAACAATCTCGCGCTCAAGGGCTATGCGGATCGCGCGACGCAAAAGCGCCACCTCATCACGAGCCAGCTCGAGCACAAGGCCATTCTCGATACGATGACGAGCCTAGAAGCGCGCGGCATGGCCGTCACGCGCCTCGCGCCGAACGCGCACGGCGAGATCACGGCCGAAGCCGTGGCCGCTGCGCTGACGCCCGACACCGGGCTCGTCTCGCTCATGCTGGTCAACAACGAACTGGGCACGCTCACCGACATCGCGGCAATTGCGCGCGTGGTGCATGGCGCGGGCGCGCTGCTGCACGTCGATGCGGCGCAGGCGCTCGGCAAGACGCCCATCGACGTGAAAGCGATGGGCATCGACCTGCTCTCGATGTCGGCGCACAAGGTGTACGGGCCGAAGGGCATTGGCGCCATCTACGTGAGCCGCGAGGCGTTCGAGCGCATCGCGCCGCAAATGCACGGCGGCGGTCACGAGCGCGGCTTGCGCTCGGGCACGCTGGCCACGCACCAGATCGTCGGCATGGGCGTGGCGTGCGTGATTGCGCGCGAGGCGCTGCAAGCGGACAGCGAGCGCATTGCCGGGCTCGGCGAGCGTCTTTTGGCCGAAGTGCTCGCTTTGCCGGGCGTTACGCTCAATGCGGCGCGCGCGAAGCGCATTCCGCACACGCTGAGCCTCACGATCGATCTGCCAGGCTTCTTCCCGTTCCTGCTGACCGGCGACCTCGCGATCTCCTCGACCTCGGCCTGCAACTCGGCTGCGGGCACGCCTTCGCATGTGCTCACGGCCATCGGGGTGGGCGAGGAAGCGGCGAACCGCACGGTGCGTTTGAGCTTCGGGCGCTTTACGAAGCCGGAAGACGTCGATTTCGCGGTGGACTGCATTCGCCGCGCGGTGGCGCCGTGCCTTCCGGCCGCGGTGACCGAAGTGACTGCTTGACCTTGCCGTTCAACGTCACGCTGACCATCGACCCCCGATGATCGTTTCACTCGTTCTCGGCGCCATGATCGGCGCGCTGCTGGGACTCACGGGCGCCGGCGGCGGCATTCTCGCCGTGCCGGCCATCGTGGTGGGCATGGGCTGGCCCATGCAGCAGGCCACCCCGGTCGCCTTGATCGCCGTGGCGAGCAGCGCGGGAATCGGCGCGCTCGAAGCGTTTAGAAAGCGCCTCGTGCGCTATCGCGCGGCGTTCTGCATGGCGCTGGCGGGCGTGCCGACCACGTGGCTCGGCGTGCGCCTCGCGCAAGCCATGCCGCAACGCCTGCTGCTCGCGCTCTTCGCCGGCGTGATGCTGTTCGTGGCCGTGCGGCTGCTGCGCCAAACCATCGGGAAAAAGCGCGCGCTGCAGGAAGCTTCGCCGCTATGCGTGGGTCGTATCAATCCCGACACGGGCCGCCTCGTCTGGTCGAGAACCACAGCGCTTGCGCTCGCCTCGACCGGCGCGTTGACGGGCCTGATGACGGGGCTGCTCGGCGTGGGCGGCGGCTTCATCATCGTGCCCATGCTGCGCAAGCTCACCAACATTTCCATGCACGGCATCGTTGCGACGTCGCTGATGGTCATCGCGCTCGTGGGCTCGGGCGGCGTGGTGGCGACGGTGCTGCACGGCGTGCCGCTGCGGCTCGACCTCACGCTCTGGTTCAGCGTCGCGACCGTCGCGGGCATGATGCTGGGCCGTCACGTTTCGCATCGCGTCTCGGCGCGCCATACGCAGATGGGTTTCGCCGCCATCCTCGTGTGCGTGGCGTGCGGCATGCTCGCCAAGGTGGCGCTCGGTTACTGACCGGAGCGCTGTTTGGCTTTAACCGGCCTCAGCCAGGAAGATCGAGATTTCGTCGGCGAGCCAGTCGCGCACGGCGCGCACTTTGGGATCGTCGCGGCTGCCAATGCGATAGACGAGGTCATGGCCGCGCTCGGACTCGAGACGCAACTGCGGAAACGGCGCGACCAGGCGACCCGCCGCGATGTCGTCCGCCACGATCACGCTGCGCCCCAGCGCCACGCCTTCGCCGCGTATCGCCGCTTCGATGGCGAGACTCCCGTGGCTGTAGGCCGTGCCGCGATCACTGCGCACGCCGCTCAAGCCTGCCAGCGCCAGCCATTGCTCCCAGTTCGCGAGCATGCCGCCTTCGTGCAGCAAGGTGCAGCGCGCGAGGCTTTCAACCGACGTCATGCCGCCGATCTTCGCCCGATAGTCAGCACTGCAAACTGGCGTCACGGTCTCGTCGAGAATGCGCTCGGCCAGCACGCGCGGGTAGCGCCCGCTGCCGTAGCGAATCGCGACATCGACATCTGAGTCGTTGAGATCGACGTATTTGTCGGTCACGTCGAGGTGCACGTCCAGTTCCGGATGGCGGGCCTTGAGGCGATGGAGGCGCGGCGCGAGCCAACGGTTCGCGAAGGACACGCTGGCGTTGATCTTCAGGCGCGTGACGCTGTCGTGCGTGCGCAGGCGCTCGGACTCCTTGGTCAATTCAGCGAGCGCGCGGTTCACGGCCAGCAGGAATTCGGCGCCCGCCTCGGTCAGGACGATACGGCGCGTGAGGCGCTGGAACAGCGCCACGCCCAGATGGCTTTCGAGTGTCTTGATGTGGCGGCTCACGGCGCCATGCGTGACGTGCAGTTCCTGCGCCGCCAGCGTCATGCTGAGCAGTCGCCCGGTGGCTTCGAAGGCGCGCAGGGTTTGCAGCGGGGGAAGGCGGTCGAACATGGAGCGGGATGCGTGCGGTATGTGTGAGTTTTGCTCACGCATTATATGACGACAAATGGTTTGTCAGCCACGTTGGTGCCCTTCAATATGGGCGCAAAGCCGCCGGACGTAAGCGAACTCGTGCTACCCCGGCCGCGCATTCCTGAAGGTTGGCATTCTCCGCTTTGCGTCGCTCATCATGGATCTTCTGCTTTTCAAGCTCGTCGTTACGCCGTTGTTGCTGTTGGCCGCCAGTCTTGCCGCTCGCCGCTGGGGCGAAGCGGTTGGCGGGTTGCTCGTGGGGCTGCCGCTCACCTCGGGGCCGGTTTCGGTTTTTCTCGCGCTGGAGCACGGGCCAGCGTTTGCGGCGCAAGCGACGTCGGGCTCGCTCGTCGCAACGGCTGCTCAGGCGGCGTTCTGCGTTGCCTATTGCAAGGTTGCCGCGCGCGGGTGGAAGGTGGCCCTCGCGGCGGGCGGCGCGACGTTTGCCCTCGTGGTCCTCGTGCTGCAATGGAGCGAACTGCCGGCCCACGGTCTTTATCTCTTCGCCATTCTCGCCATTGCTCTTGCGCTGAACCTGATCCCCAACAAGCCGGCAAGAACCGCGCGGCTCACGCCGCCGTGGTGGGATTTGCCTTCGCGCATGATGCTCATTGCCGGTCTCGTGGTGAGCGTGACGCTGATCGCGCCTTACGTCGGCCCGGAGGCGAGCGGCGTGCTCGCGTCGCTCCCGTTCATGGCGATCATCCTCGCCGTGTTCGCGCACCGCATGATCGGCCATGAAGCGGCGCAGCAACTCATGCGCGGCATGACCACGGGACTGCTGGGCTTCGCCTCGTTCTTCTTCGTGCTGAGCCTCACGCTCACGCACTGGAACCTGCTGGCCGCCTACGGCACCGCGATTCTCTGCGTGCTCACGATCCAGGCGATTTCCCTGTATCGCATGCGCTTGCCGGCGCCTTGCCTGCACGGCAAATCCAAACCGGAAGGCAGCGCGCCGTAACGACGGGTATTGCATCCGGCGGGCTCGGGCGCGCGTGCCGCGTTGCATCGTAGGAAAGGGGCTTCGGGCTACGGCAACGCCTCGAAGCTCCTGGCGGATGACCTACACTACAGAACCAGCGGACGCGGCCACTTCCGCGCCGCCGGCCCGCCATGGCGCACCTCTTCTTCGCAGCTTCCATTCAGCGGCACGTCGCGATGCCCGAGCGCGAGATCGACGCGCGCACGCTGCGCGAAGCTTTCGATGCCGTGTTTGCCGAGCAGCCGCGTTTGCGCGGCTATATCCTCGACGATCAGGGCGCGCTGCGAAAGCATCTGGCGGTGTTCGTGGACGGCGTGCGGCTACGCGATCGCGAGCATCTGAGCGATGTGCTTGGCGATGCGAGTCGGGTGTATGTCGTGCAGGCGCTGTCGGGCGGATGACCAGAGGGCACGCGAGATGAGCGATCGATTGCTAGTCGCAACCCGCAAGGGGCTGTTCGTAATGCAAGCCGACGGAGAGGGCGGCTGGACAATCGGCGAACCCGAGTTCTTCGGCGAGCCGGTGAGCATGGTGATGCGCGACGCGCGCGATGGCTCGCTCTATGCCGCGCTCAATCTCGGCCACTTCGGCGTGAAACTGCATCGCAGGCGCGCGGGCATGCCGGACTGGGAGGAGTGCGCGGTGCCCGTCTATCCGCCCCAGCCTGCCGGGGACATTCAGGTCAACGAACCGGACGCATTGGGGCGTTTGCCCGCGCCGTGGTCGCTTCAACAAATCTGGTCGCTCGAGCCTGGCGGCGCGGACGAGCCTGGCGTGCTGTGGGCGGGCACGATACCGGGCGGCCTGTTCCGTTCCGCCGATGGCGGCGACACCTGGGAACTGAACCGCCCGTTATGGGACCGCCCGGAGCGGCGCGAATGGGCGGGCGGCGGCTACGACGCGCCGGGCATCCATTCGGTCATGGTCGATCCGCGCGACAGCCAGCACGTAACGGTGGGCGTGTCGTGTGGCGGCGTCTGGCAAACGGGCGATGGCGGCGCGACCTGGCGCCTCACCGCCGAGGGCATGGAAGCCGACTACATGCCGCCCGAACGCCGCGGCGAGTCCAACGCGCAGGACCCGCACCGCGTGGTGCAATGCGCGGCGAATCCGGACGTGCTGTGGACTCAGCATCACTGCGCGATCTTCCGCTCGACCGATGGCGCGGCGCACTGGCGGCGTATCGAGGCGCAGCCATCCAGCTTCGGCTTTGCGGTCGTGGTGCATCCGCGCGAGCCCGACACGGCGTGGTTCGTGCCGGCTCAAAAAGACCAGTATCGCGTTCCCGTGGATGGCCAGTTCGTCGTGACGCGTACGCGCGATGGCGGGCGCACGTTCGAACAATTCTCGAGCGGGCTGCCGGCTGCGCCCGCGTACGACATCGTGTACCGGCATGGGCTCGATATCGACGACTCCGGCGAGCGGCTTGCGATGGGGTCGACCACGGGCGCGCTATGGACATCGGACGACGGCGGCGAACACTGGCGGCTCGTTTCGGCGCATTTGCCGCCGGTGTATTGCGTGCGGTTTGGGTGAGGGCGTGGGGCCGCGCGCATTACGCGGCCGGCATGGGCACGCTCTACGCCGCCGCCTGAAACATCGTCATCCGTCGCAGGATCCACTCAAGCAACTCATGCGCGGCCGCTACCAGCGGCCGCCCCGACTTCACGAGCACGCGCGCTTTCGTGCCTTGAAAGAGCGCATGATCGATCGGCAAGGTCACGAGCTCGCCCGCTTCGATCTCGCGCGAGGCGGCGAACTCGCCAATCAGCGTCGCGAAATTTTCGGCGGCGACAAAACGCTTGAGGGCGGTAAGCGAATTCGTGGTGAGCGTCGCGCGTATCTCGACGTTCTCCGCGAATGCCAGCATTTTCGCGAGATGCCCGATGCCGAACGTGCTGGGCATCAATGCGAGCGGCCACGCCAGCAGGTCGTCGATCGTGACGGGTGTGCCGCGCAGCGCGAGCGGATGGTCGCGGCGCACGAGCAACACGACGGGCTGCGCCGAACTCGCGCGATATTCGATGCGCTCATGCGGCGGCGGGTTGAAGGCAAGCCCGATATGCGCACGGCTTTCAGCAACCTCGCCCAGCACGTCGTCCACGGGCAGCATCGTGAGGCTCACATCGAGCTTCGGATAGCGCGCGCAGAACGGCGTGATGACCTCGGCAACGAGCGCATCCACGTAGCCTTCGCTCACGGCCAGATCCACGCGGCCTTGCTGGAGCCCGCGCAACGCGTGCAACTGGTCCTCGAACTTCTCTTGCTGCGCGCGATAGCCGCGCCAGAACTCCAGCAGGTGCGCCGCCGCCTCGGTGGGCTTCACGCCGCGCGCCTGGCGCTCGAACAGTTGCGCGCCCAGTTCGTCCTCCAGCAGCTTGATTTGCCGCGTGATGACCGAGGGCGAGGTGTTCAGGCTGTCCGCGGCGCCGCGGATCGTGCCGTGCGTGAGCACCTCGTGGAAATAACGCAGCCGCTGCTGATTGATCTCGCGCATCGCGCCCTCGTTCGCATAGGTAAAGTAAGGGGACTGTTGCCTGAAAAAGAACGATGTGTGAACTTTGTTGCTCTTGCTGGCGAATTATGCCCTGGCCAGGATGGTATTGCGCACGACGCCCACCACCAGGAGACAGGACATGGCCGCCATTCTTCCCCGCCCGAGAAGCCTTGACGCTTCCGCGCTCTACAGCAGGATCAACGCGCGATTGCTGCCGTTTTTGCTGATCTGCTATTTGTTTGCTTACCTCGACCGCGTGAACGTCGGGTTCGCAAAGCTGCAGATGCAGACCGACCTCGGCTTCTCCGATGCCGCCTATGGCGTGGGCGCGGGCATTTTCTTCATCGGCTATGTGCTGTTCGAATTGCCGAGCAACCTGTTGCTGCCGAAAATCGGCGCGCGCAAGACCTTCGGGCGCATTCTCGTTCTGTGGGGGATCACGTCGGCGTGCATGCTGTTCGTGCGCAGCGTTCCCGCGTTCTACGCCCTGCGCTTTTTGCTAGGCGTGTTCGAGGCCGGTTTCGCGCCGGGCATGATCTTCTATCTTTCGCGCTGGTATGGTCCCTCGCGCATGGCGCGCGCCATTGCGATGGTGTTCCTCGCCGGTCCGATTGGCGGCATTGTCGGCGGGCCCGTTTCGGCGGCCATCATGAGTACGCTGGCGGGGAAGGCGGGGCTCGCAGGCTGGCAATGGATGTTTCTCGTGGAAGGCTTGCCGTGCATCGTGCTCGGCATTGCGACGTTCTTCTATTTGCCCGACAGCCCGGCCGACGCCGCCTGGCTGAGCGACGACGAAAAGCGCCAGATCGAAGCCGATGTCGGCGCGCCCGAGGCGCACGCGACTTCGTTTAGAAGCGTGCTGCGCGATCGCAAGGTCTATGTGTTGGCATTCGCGTACTTCTGCATCATTGCGTCGATTTACGCCATCAGCTTCTGGCTACCCGCCATTCTCAAGGCGCAGGGCGTGAGCAATCTGATCACGCTGGGCTGGTACACGTCGATCCCGTATGTCGCGGCGGCGGTGGGCATGCTCTATATGGGCCGCCGTTCCGATCGGCTCGGTGAGCGGCGTTTTCACTGCGCGGTGCCCGCAGCGGCCGCAGCGCTGCTGTTCGCGCTGTGCGCGGCCACGGGCAATCATCTGGCGCCCACGCTTGCGCTGCTCACGCTCGTGACGATGGCGCTGTGGATGGCCTACACGGTCTTCTGGGCGATTCCGCCCGAGTACATCAAGGGGCCGGCTGCTGCGGGAGGTATTGCGCTCATCAACACTATCGGGCTTTCCGGCGGATTTTGGGGGCCTGCGGCGATCGGCTGGATCAAGACGGCGGCGGGCAGTTTGCAGCCAGCGCTGCTCGCCATGGCGGGCGTGTCGCTCGTTGGCGCGCTGCTGATCTTTTCCGTCCGGCTCGCGAGCGCGAAGCACTGAACGCGAGTAGCCGGTTTGCTAAGTCATCCTATGCAACTGAGGTAAAGAAAAAATGAAGATTCTCATCGCGGGCTTCCAGCACGAAACCAACACGTTCGCCCCGACGAAAGCCAGCTATCAAAGCTTCGTTCAGGGCGAGGGCTTTCCGCCGCTCACGCGCGGCGCCGACGTGCTCTCGCTGCGCGACGTGAACGTGCCCGCTGGTGGTTTCATCCAGGCGGCCGAAGCCGCGGGCCATACGCTCGTGCCGGTCATCTGGGCGGGGGCGAGCGCCTCTGCGCACGTGACTGAAGAGGCGTTCGAGCGTATTGCCGGCGAAATTGTCGATGCCGTGCGGCGCGGCGGCTTCGACGCGATCTATCTCGACCTGCACGGCGCGATGGTCACCGAGCATCTGGACGACGGCGAGGGCGCGCTGCTCGCGCGCGTGCGGGCCATCGTGGGTAGCGATATGCCGTTGGTGGTCTCGCTCGATTTGCACGCCAACGTGACCGAGCAGATGTTCACGCACGCCGACGCCATGGTCGCGTATCGCACGTATCCGCACGTCGACATGGCCGAAACCGGCGCACGCGCCGCGCAGATCCTCATGCGCCTCGTGGCGCAACCCGAGCGCAGGCTCAAGCGCTACGTGCGCCGCATTCCGTTCCTGATTCCGGTGAACGGCATGTGCACGCTCGCGGAGCCGGCGCGTGGCACGTATGCGCATCTCGCGCAGCTGGAAGACGATTCGGTCGTATCGCTTTCGTTCGCGCCGGGTTTTCCGGCCTCCGATTTCCCCGAATGCGGCGCGGCCGTGTGGGGCTACGGCTTCGACGAAGCCGCCGTGGTGACGGCGGTGAACGCGCTGGCTTCGGCCATCGTCGCGCAGGAGCGCGACTGGGAGGTGCGTTTTCTCGACCCCGACGCCGCCGTGCGCGAAGCCATGCGGCTGGCCGAGCACGCCACGCAGCCGGTCGTCATCGCCGATACGCAGGACAACCCGGGCGTGGGCGGCGACTCGAACACCATGGGCCTCGTGCGCGCGCTGCTGCGCCAGGGCGCGCGCGACGCCGCCGTGGGCCTGATCTGGGACCCGCAGGCGGCGGCCAAGGCGCACGAGGCGGGCGTGGGCGCGACGATCGAACTGGCGCTCGCGGGGGGCACGGGCGTGCCCGGCGACGCGCCGCTCGCCGGCCGCTTCCTCGTGGAGCATCTCGCCGATGGGCGGGTGCGCTTCGACGGCCCGATGATGAACGGCATGTGGACCGAGATCGGGCCGGTGGCGTGCCTGCGCATCGACGGCGTGAGGATCGCGGTCAGCTCGGTGAAGATGCAGATATTCGACCGCAATCTGTACCGCGCGGCGGGTATCGAACCGGAGCGTATGAAGATTCTCGTCAACAAGAGTTCGGTCCACTATCGGGCGGATTTCGACGCCATCGCCTCCGCGCATCTCGTGGCGAAGGCGCCTGGTCCCATGGCCGCCGACCCTGCCGATTTGCCGTGGCAGCGCATCGATACGCGCTTGCGTCTGCGCCCGAACGGTGTGTCGCTGAGCGAGCTGCGGGAATAGGGCGGCATAATGGCGGGGTTTTCGTATCCTTGTGTATCCACCGCGGCAATGGACAAGGAGGCTTGCAAAAGCAGGGGTTCGCGGAAACAAGCGGGATACGTGCGGGCGTTCAAATACACCCATGCCAGTCAGCGACGTCGTAAGGCAGACATCGAAAGGACTGGATGCACGAGCCACGCAAACGTGGTCCGAACCAACTCAATGCTTACAGGTGGATACCATGAACCTCATCAAGTCGCTGATCGTTGCCGCTGTGGTCGCTGTTCCCGTTGTGTCCTTCGCGCAGTCGGCCGAGCCGCTCACGCGCGCTCAGGTCCGCGCCGAACTGGTGCAACTCGAAAAGGCGGGTTACAACCCGGCCGCCGACTACAACGACTATCCGCAGCACATCGAGGCGGCCGAAGCGAAGGTGAGTGCGCAGAACGGCGCGGTGGCATCGGCGTTCGGCGGCGTGGCGAATGGTTCGTCGGCAGCGGGTGCGGCTGTGGCTTCGGCGCCTCACGACATTCCCGGCCTGGGTCCGATCTACGCGCATCAGTGATCGGTGATTGAAGGTGCGAGTGCAAAGGCGGCCCGCTTTGAGCGGGCCTCATTTCTTGTGGGAATCAAACTGGGCTTTTTGAGTTTCGAAAGCACTTAAGATCGCATCAAGGATGCGCGTCGGCAGAGCATGCTGTTCAAGCATTCCGACTTGATGCGGGAAGAGACGCGCTCAACGTCAAATGATCAGTCCCGCCGAAGCGGGACCAACGTTACTGACCATCACAGCAGTTATTTGGGCATCCTGGGCTAATCTGCACTGTGACTTCGCGGTAATCACTGCTAGCCGGCTCCGATTTCCCAACTGGATAGATTTCTGTCTTGATCTGTAACGGCGCATTGACCAACCCGTCTTGGAGCGCCTCTCTCGCAACGAGCACGGCGCGGCTCATAGCTAGTGCCTTTGCCGCGTGCTCACTCTCAGCCGCGCTACCAATAATCGTTATCCAGTTCTGAATTGCATACTTTGAATTGGCTTGAGTCACCCAAACGCGAAGACGCTCGCGCTCGGATGGTGAAATCTTCGCACCGTTCACCTCAAATGCGATGTGAACCTGCTCTGAAGGTAAGTTCTCCGATCCACCGCATGCCGCGTTAGTATTTGCGCCGTAGAGACATGCCAACGCCAGTGCCGTGTATTGGATAAAAAGGATTTTAGTCATAGTAATCGTATTTTAGATGGCGAATAGTGGTTCTCCGTATGCTACGTAGCCCGCTAGCGTGTCTGCATTTCGTAATGCTTGATCGGGATTATTGCGAGCCCATTCTGCGGCTGTGGGGTCTATTCCATATCTTGGGTCACCACTGGAGAATGTATCCGCAAAATGTGTTACTTCGTGGATCAGCGTTGAAAGGCGAGAATCGCCGTACATGTTCTGATCGCGCAGGCCGCTACAGAATTTCGTGCCGATACTTACCAACCGTCGTTCCGTGTTAGGTCCGCATACATGCGCAGCTTCTCGGTCCACATTCTTCAAGTTCGGCACGCAACCAAGAATCCTGTCTAGACTTGGGTCGCTTCGAACAAGACTAGCCGGGGTTAGCGAATGTAGAGCGGCTAAATGTCGGGAGAATCCGGAAATCAAGTATCGTCGTGTTACTTCATCGCACCGATTAAACCAATACATCATTCGCTCTTTTGTCGCGCTATCGTTTCGATATAAATCTGCAATTCTTCGCTCCACGAGAATACGAGCCCAACCCAGAAGATGCTTTGCCATCGTGCGGAACTCTCTATCCGTCATATTTGGACAAATCGGCGTCGTGTCGATTGTCACGTAGACCATCGAGCCCGGTGTCGTATTAGTGATGGCGGTAGAGTGTATTTCGAACCATTCTTCATTTTCACTAGCCTCGAAATTATATTTATTGTCGTTATGAAACTTATTCATACGTGACGACTCCTGTTCTGTAGAGCTTTAGCTTTCTGTCGCATCAGTCGTGAGCGCGCTGACTAAGCGATGTTCCGGATGGGGGGCGAGTGAGATATGGGATTCATCCGAAAACGCGCTGTAAATAGAGCGCAATAATTCATTACGCATCACCGCGCCGCCTTGCCTTGATTTGGGATACAGAAAATTCGGTCTTATATGGCGAGCTATCTGGATGCTCGAACCTTGGCCGAACATCTGACCGCCCGAGGGAGAGCGCTGTCACTTGCCTCATTCGTTGTCCCGGCCTAACCTGTGCCGAATGCGACAAAGCAGCTACGACCCCGAGCCCAGCATGCAAATCCATCCCGTACGGCTGTCTCCCGGCGACGATCTGCGCGTCGCGGTCGAAGGCTTGCTTAGCCAGCACGCCTCGCATGCGGCGTTCGTTATCCAGGGCATCGGCAGCTTGAGCGTGGCGCAATTGCGATTCGCTGGCATCGAAACACCGACCGAATTGCGCGGCGACCTCGAAATCCTCACGCTCGCGGGCTCCGTCTCGCCCGATGGCGCGCATCTGCACATGTCCGTATCCGACGCGCAGGGCCGCGTGTTCGGCGGCCACGTCGCGCCTGGCTGCACGGTACGCACCACGGCCGAACTGCTGCTCGTGCTGCTGCCTGGCCATCGCTTCTCGCGCGAACTCGATTCGTCGACCGGATACGCGGAACTGCAGATCCGCAACGCGCGAGACTAATGCTCCAGCGCCGCCATTCGAGCGGCCTCACGCACCGTCACAAAACTTAAAAGCGGCTTCGCTATGCTTCGGCGTTGCCTTGCCGCTGCCTGCGCTGTTGCGTGAGTGATGCGCGAGGCCCCGCTCGGGCCGCTCCTCGAGCCGTTGTTGTGCCTCTATCTGGACGGAGACTTCGATGACGGTCGAATCCGCGCCGGCGCGCCTGCCATTGCCAGGCGCGTCGCGCAAACGTTTGAGCCTGCCCGCTGCATTCACCACAATGCGCGCGCCCGCCATGCTGCTTGCATGCGCAGCCGCGCTCGCGACGTTAAGCGCATGCAGCGCACGCGATAGCGACACGCGCGCCGCGCTCACTGCGAACGCCGCGCGCGAACTCGCGCAAGCGCAGCCAGGCAGCCATTCGCAAAGCCCGCAGCTTGCCAACGCATTCACGCTGGCGTCGGACGCGCCTGCAGCGAATCTCCCAGATAGTGCAAACCATGCGGCAAACGCTGGCGTAGCGGTGCCCGCGAACGCCGTGCGCTCGCCGGCAAAGCTACCCGCTGGCGGGAGCGCGCAAGACGCGCAGTCTGCGCAAATCGAACCGCTTGTCACACCTGTCATTCACACCGCCGATTGACGTACCCGGCCGCGCGGCCTTGCCGCCTGCCGCCCGTCAAGGCAGCGTGCCGTGCGTGCCTTTCTCAACCTGAAGATGGAAACCACAAGATGACATCGAGAAGCCGCCGTGACTTTCTCCGCACCGCCGCGATGAGCGCCGGTTCGGCCACCGCCCTGACGATGCTGCCGCAGGGCATCCGCAACGCGCTCGCGATTCCCGCGAACAATCGCACGGGGAGCCTCCGCGATGTCGAGCACATCGTGATCCTCATGCAGGAGAACCGTTCGTTCGACCATTACTTCGGCACGCTGCGCGGCGTGCGCGGCTTCGGCGACACGCGCACGATCACGCTGCCCACCGGCAAGCCCGTGTGGAACCAGCCGCTCGCGGCCGGTGTGGGCGAAGTGCTGCCGTTCCACCCCACGGCGGCCAACCTCGGCCTGCAGTTCATCCAGGATCTGCCGCACGACTGGACCACGACGCACGCGGCCTGGAACGGCGGCCGCTACGACCAGTGGGTGCCCGCCAAGGGCACGACGACGATGGCGTACCTCACGCGCGACGACATCCCGTTTCACTACCAGCTCGCCGACGCTTTCACGATTTGCGACGCGTACCACTGCTCGACGATGACCGCGACCGACCCGAACCGCTACTACATGTGGACGGGCTGGGTGGGCAACGACGGCAGCGGCGGCGGCCCGGTGATCGACAACGCGGAAGCGGGCTATGGCTGGTCCACGTATCCCGAAGTGCTGCAAAGCGCGGGCATTACGTGGAAGATCTATCAGGACGTGGGCGAAGGCCTCGACGCCAAGGGCTCATGGGGCTGGACGGGCGACAACGCGTACATCGGCAATTACGGCGACAACTCGCTGCTGTACTTCCATCAATACCAGAACGCGCAGCCCGGCAATCCGCTGTACGACCGCGCTCGCACGGGCACGAACGTGCTCGCCGGCGGCGGCTATTTCGATGTGCTGAAGCAGGACGTGGCGAACAACGCACTGCCGCAGGTCTCGTGGATCGTTGCGCCCGAAGCGTATTCGGAGCATCCGAACTGGCCCGCGAACTACGGTGCGTGGTACGTCGACCAGGTGCTGCAGATTCTCACGTCGAACCCGGACCTGTGGAGCAAGACCGTGCTGCTCGTGAATTACGACGAGAACGACGGCTTCTTCGATCACCTCGCGCCTCCGTTTCCGCCGGCTTCGAGCGCGAACGGCCTCTCGACCGTCGACACCACTAACGAAATTTTCCCGGGCAGCAGCAAGTACGCTGCGGGGCCGTATGGCCTCGGGCCGCGCGTGCCGATGCTCGTGGTCTCGCCGTGGTCGCGCGGCGGCTGGGTGTGCTCGGAAACGTTCGACCATACCTCTGTGATCCGCTTCATCGAGAAGCGCTTCGGTCTGCATCACGATCTGCGCGAGCCGAATATCACGCCGTGGCGCCGCGCCGTGTGCGGCGACCTCACGTCGGCATTCAACTTCGCCACGCCTAACGCGGCGATTCCCGCGCTGCCTTCCACGACGGGCTATGCCCCGCCCGACAAGCTGCGTCACCCCGACTACGTGCCGGTCCCACCGGTCGTGGGCAGCGTGCCGAAGCAGGAGGCGGGCGTGCGCAACGCGCGCGCGCTGCCGTATGAGTTGTTCGTGCGCTTCGATGCGAACGCCGGCTCGGGCGACGTTGCGGCGCGCTTCGTCAATTCGGGCCGTGCCGGCGCGGTATTTCTCGTCTTCGTCTATACGGCGGGCAGCACCGACGCGCCGCGCACCTATACGGTCGAAGCGGGCAAGCATCTGGAGGACAAGTTCGCGATTGGCGCGAGCGGCGCGTACGACTTCAGCGTGCATGGACCGAACGGCTTTCTGCGCCGCTTCGCGGGCACGCAGGTCAAGCCGGGCGGGTTGGGCTGGCTGGGCGGCAAAGAAACGGCGCGCCCCGAAGTGTCCGAGGGCTACGACGTGGCGAACGGCAACCTGCAACTGCGCCTGGAAAACAAGGGCGGCGCGCGTTGCCAGTTCACGATCGTCAACGCGTATGACCCGGGTGCGAAGATCCAGCGCACCGTGCCCGGCGGCGACACCGAGCCGCTCTATCTCGACCTGCGCAACGCGTACGGCTGGTACGACCTGACGATTACGGTCGATAGCGATGCGACCTTCGTGCGCCGGATTGCGGGCCACGTCGAAACGGGGCGCCCGAGCTATAGCGATCCCGCGCTCGGCGCCTGATGCAGGCTTGAGACGTAAGTTGAACCACGGCTATCGCTAGCCGTGGTTTTTTTGTTTACCGAAAATTACTGCACGTCCGCCTCTAG
The DNA here is from genome assembly GCF_905220155.1 of Paraburkholderia sp. J7. Classification (NCBI taxonomy): domain Bacteria; kingdom Pseudomonadati; phylum Pseudomonadota; class Betaproteobacteria; order Burkholderiales; family Burkholderiaceae; genus Paraburkholderia; species Paraburkholderia sp. J7. The sequence continues at coordinate 192,181 of NZ_CAJMYZ010000012.1, forward strand.
CGCCAGCGCGGCGGCGGCGGTCCCCAGCCCGGATGCCGGACGTGTCTCGGACCCCTGAAATGCGGGGGATGGTGCCACGGAGAAAAGCCGTGGCGCGAATACACGACCGGCGGCGGCCACATGGGCGCGGGATGCATGAAGAGAACGGGCGGCGGCGGCGCGTAGAACGCCCCCGGAATACCGATGCCCACGCCCACATTGACGTTCACGCGCGCCTGTGCGGTTTGCATCGCGCACAATGCCGGCGCGATACAAAGGAATGCAAACTTCAACACACGGAGTTTCATCGTCGATCCTCCGTCGCGAGCGCGCATTGCCGGCGCTCGCGGCTGGTTATTTCGTGTGCGCTTGCTCGGGCCGGAAAGCGGCGTCCGCAAGCTTCTTCTGCGCATCGGGCATGTCCGCGTAGAGCGCCGAGAACGCATCGAGCATCGCTTTACTGCCATCGGCATTCGCCTGGGCGATCTCATTCCACGATTGAAGGTTCTCCACCGCGGTTTGCTGCTGCGCGTTATCGTGCCGCTGCTGGATCAGATCGTCGACCGTTTTGGCGTTATTACGCATGACGTCGGCCACTTTCGCCCACTTGTCCTCTTCGGCGGGAGTAATCTTCAGTTCGGCATGCAATTCTTTCACGCGGTCGTCGACGGTTTCAGCGTGATGCTGATGCGACGATGCAGCCGGAGCGCTGGCCTGCGCCCAGCATGTGGAAGCGCCGAGCAGGGCTAGTGCAAGCAGGACAGGTTTCATTGTCAGTCCTCGCAAAAAGCGTTCGCTGGTCATTGCCGGCGACCCGGAACGAACCGTTTTGATCATAGCAGCGCAAGCAAACAATTCAATTTTGGCGGCCTGTCTGTAACACAAGGGAATAGGGCACGATTCCCGTAAGCACCACGCTTCACTCGTAGAACAGCATCGACTGGATTCGCTGCGCGGCGAATCGTTCTGCCGATACAAGGAGGCAACGTGGCGAATCGAATGGCAATTTGCAGGGAATCCGCTTTCCGTTCCGTACAGCGTGTCCGGCAGCCATGGGGAAGGCTGGGGTGCCTCGCGCTGGCCGCGGCCACGCTCGCGGGCTATGTGCCGGCGAGCCACGCCGCTGTGTCCATCACGCGGCCGCCGCGCGAAGCCAGGTCCGACGAGCCGCTCGTGGTGACGATCGTCTATACCGGCGATGCGCCCTCTGGTACCTCGGTCGACGTGCCGCGCACGTTGAGCATTGCGCTCACCAATGGCGAGCAATTGCCGCGAGCGGTGCTGCTCACGCGCGATGCTGGCGCGCCCGAGCACGTGCGGCTCGCAGCCGGCGAAATGAAGGCGGTGAGCTATAGCGCGCCGTGGCCCGAGTGGGCGCGCGGCGCCGTGCGAGTGGACGTGCCAGGCGTGGACGTGTCGCCTTCGGTCGTTATTCTCACGCGCAAGCCGCGCGAGGCCACGGCGAATGCGACCGCACCGGCATCGGCACCGGCGGCGCCGGCGGCGGCAGCGGTTGCGCCCGCATCGACCCCGCTCGCCATCGTGCCAGCCGAAGGGCCGATGGCGGGCAACGCGTCGCTGGCCGCGCAAATGCCGCCTTCCACAGTGAAGCCTTCGAATTCGCTCGTGCCCGATCTGACCACCATGATCTTGGGCCGCTTCTCGTTTTACCAGCCGAACTATTTCGCGGACGGCTTTGCCTCCAACGACTCGGATCTCGCGAAATTCCAGGTCAGCTTCAAATTCCGCTTTGTACTGCCGGACGACCCGCGCTCGCGAGGTTTCGTCGACAACCTTTATTTCGCGTATACGCAAACTTCTCTCTGGGACATCAACGAGTATTCCGCGCCGTTCCGCGATACGAGCTACATGCCAGCGCTGTTCTATTACCTCGAAGATACCGGGTGGCGGTCGAAATGGTTCACCCGCATGGGGATCGAAGTGGGCTACGAGCACGATTCGAACGGCGAAGACGGACCGGAGTCGCGCGGCCTCGATTATTTCTACCTGAAGCCGATCTGGGACTTCGGCGATATCAATGCGAACCACCTGACCATCGCACCGAAGATCTATGGGTACACGCACATCGCAGGGGAGAACTCCAATATCGCCGACTATCGCGGCTACGTCGATTTGCTGATCAAGTACGGCAGCCCGGATGGCTGGCAACTCGCCACCACGCTGAGAAAGGGCACGAAATCGTGGTACGGCAGCGTCGATGCGCAATTCACATACCCGCTTGCCAAGCTGTTCGGCAATGCCTGGGGCGGGTACTTCTGGATCGGCTATTTCAACGGCTATGGCGAGGATCTTCTCGATTACAACCAGCACCGCTGGGCTGCGCGCATGGGTTTCGCGCTGTCGCGTTGAGTGAACGTGCGGATGTTATGAAACGCCTTTTATCGCGCGTGGCTCAGTCATTGGACTGACCCACGACGAACCGGTGGCCATCCGGCGTGGCCACGGTGCATTCGCGCATGCTGTACGGTCGGTCGACCGGCGGCTGCAGGACGATGGCCTCTTTCTGCGCGATTTCGTGTTCGTGCCGGTCATGAACGATCTTCCTTAACAGGGATTCGACCTTGGTGGCGTGAGTATGATGCACGCAACGGGCACCGTGTTTGCTCGTTGCACAGGCAGCGCGCCAACCGCAGCCAGGGCTAGCCGGTCGCGACGCCGCTCGCGCGCGCACATCGGAGGAATGACCATGAATGACGAACGGGAAGAGCGCATCCGCAAACGCGCCTATCAACTTTGGCAAGACGACGGCGCGCCCGAAGGGCGGGCGGACGAATACTGGAGCCGCGCAGAGAGACAGATCGCCGCCGAATACGATGTTGAAGGAGACAGGCCGAATAACGCCAGCGATCAGGCCGGCAAGCGCCGGCTCGCCGGTGAACCCCTGCAGGAAAGCGACAGCTTGCCGCCGAACGAACTGGCGCGGGACAAGCGGCGCGGCGGAGTGTGAAAAACGCGAATACGCCGCAATTCAGGTCATCGTGGCGATCTGTTCACGCATCAATGATGCGTGAACAGATCGTTGCGATCTTCGTGTGACATGAGTGCGGCATGGCGCGAGGTTTGCGCGAGAGAGGCGTTCGAGGTGCCTGAACTTTCCGTGCCGTAGCCGGAATCGTCGGTGCGTTGCGTGTTGGCGTGCTGCGGAGCCGTCTGTTGCTGGATCTGCGTGCGTTGTATCGGATAGTCGCCACCCTGTGCGAAGGCGACGGGGGACAGGACAACGCCGAGCGAGAGAATGGCGGAAGCAATGGCAAGTTTCATGATGCTGACTCCAGACGGTAAAAATAAATTGGGATTACTGAAGAATGGACGGAATTTTCAAAACCCGTTTGTCCAACCGCTCATTCAACATTGCGCCGTCCGATTATCACGACGCATGCCAGCAGACTACGCAGCGAACCTTAGAACTTGCTTATGCGCAAGCCATGGTGCGCGCTTTGCGCATATTGAGTCGTAGTTAAGGCTTAGTTAAGCAACGGCAGCATATAGTCCGAGGCTATATCGTTCCGCCCCTCATGCGGCGCAAGGAGTATTCATGTCTACCGTCACTCGAAGTTTCGTCGAAGAAGCGCTCAGCAAGGTTCCCGCCGTGACATTCGGCTTCTGGATCATCAAGATTGCTTGCACCACGCTCGGCGAAACCGGCGGCGACTGGGTGACGATGTCGCTGAATCTGGGCTATCTGGCCGGAACGCTGATTTTCTTCGCGTGCTTCGTCGTGCTGGTGTCGGCGCAGATTCGCGCACAGCGCTTCTATCCGTGGCTATATTGGGCGACCATCGTCGCCACGACCACGCTCGGCACGACGCTCGCCGACTTCTGCGACCGCTCGCTCGGCGTGGGCTATCCCGGCGGCGTGTCGATCATTCTGCTGCTGCTCGTGGCGAGCCTCGCGATCTGGTATCGCGTAGAAGGCTCCGTGTCGATCGAGAGCGTCGCGACGCCGCGCGTCGAGTGGTTTTACTGGATTACGATCCTGTTTTCGCAAACGCTCGGCACGGCGCTGGGCGACTGGGTGGCGGGCGAGGACCGTGGCGGCCTCGGTGTGGGCTACGAAGTCGGCGCCGCGATCTTTGGCGCGAGCCTCGTGATCGTGGGCCTGATGTGGTTGTGGCCGCGCGTTTCGCGCACGGCGCTCTTCTGGTTCGCGTTCGTGCTCACGCGTCCGCTCGGCGCGACGCTGGGCGACCTGCTCGACAAGCCGGTAGCCGATGGCGGCCTGCAGTTCAGCCGGCTTTATGCATCCGTGCTGCTGATGATCTTTATCGTCGGCTGCATCGTGGTGCTGCCGCAACGTGCCGCGCGCCGGGAGCAGAACGCATAGTGTGGGCCGTTTCCGGCTACGGCATCACGCACGTGAAATTCGCCGCGAGATTCGCGTTGCCCTTGCCTAAATAGCGCGGGAATGCCGGGTAACGGCACAGTGGCCGCGTGCGGCCGTTCGTGGCTTGCGCAATGTCGGTCGCGAACAGCGTTTCCGGCGCGCTGCCGTGCGTGACCCAGTCGTCGAGCGCGCCGAGCAGATCCACAGAGGGAATGAACGCGCCATTGCCGTGCTGGTAACCCGGCACCATGTAAAGGCGCATGAAACTGTCCACGCGCGCTTCGCCGTAGCGCTCGATCAGCCCCTCGTAATACGCGATCGTCTGGTTCGGGCTGATCACCTCGTCGGCGAGTCCTTGCAAGGTGATGAGTTTGCCGCCGCGCGCGAGGTAGCGCGAGACGTCCGGATTCATCGCGCCGATCGTGGCCGACAGCGTGAAAAGCTGTTCCCGGTAGCGGCCGGGATGCATCACGTCGAAATTCGTCGCATCGAACGTCGGGTCGTGCGTGATGAAATACTTGAGGTACGCGTCGCCCTGCGCGTACAGGTAGCCATTGGTGACGAACCCCGGTTGAGGCAACCGCTGCGGCGAATGCGCGAGGCCCAGCATGCTCGTGAAGCGCGTACCCTGGAAGACGTTGTAGCCGCGATAGCTGTCCGCCCCCCAGGCCAGCGCATAGGGCAGGCGCAGGCCGTCGCGCAGGCTCTCCAGCGTCGCGACCTGTGGCGGCGTGAGGCAGTCGTCTGCAGCGGCATGCTGGCGGTCGGACTGGTCCTGCGAGGAGCAACGCAGCGCGTCGATGATCTCGGGCTCTTTCTCGCGGCAACTCTCGACGTCGCTGACGAGGCCGTCCGCAGCGCCGTCGAGCGCATCGCACGCCTGCATCACACGCGTGTACACGTGCTCCAGCAGTTGCGGCGAAAGATAGCCGCCCGGCGTGCGGTATTCGTGCTGACCCACCACAACGCCTGTCAAGCGCACGCCCGAAAAGTTCAGTGCGGGCGAATTTGCGATCACGCCGTCGTAGTCGTCGGGATAGCGCTGGATCACGGTGTAGCCTTCGCGGCCGCCTGTCGAGCCGCCTGCGAAATACATGTGTTCCGGCGGCCGCCCGTAGCCGAGCGTGATCAGTGCGAGCGCAACGTCATGCGCCTTCTTCAAATGCGCGTAACCAAAGTTGGTCACGGCTTCTTCAAGCAGTCCGAAGTTCGCTTCCGACGACGTGCCGTTGTGGCCGGAGTCGTCGCCGAAGGTCGCATAGCCGCGCGCGAGCGGCGCGCGCTCTGGCGAGAAGGGCATCGGGCCGGTTCCCGTCACCACGACGCCGCTGTAGCCACCGCCGCCGAACTGCAGCGCGCGGCCGTTCCAGCGGCTCGGCAAGTTCACTTCGAAGCGGATGTCCGGCGTGCCGGCGCTCTGGGCGCGTATCACGCCGGTCAAGCGGCAGAAGTCGCCGTTGAGGTTGCCCGTGGCGGTCGCGGGGACCATCGTGGCGCTCTGCACGAGCGCGCCGTTGGTGGGCAAGCCGATGCTCGCGGCCGGCAACAGCGCGCCGGCAAGGTCGACGCAATGCATCGGCAGCGCAGGCGCGTGCTGGGCGAAAGCGTGAGCGCTGGCGATGAGCGTGAGCGTGGCGACGGCGATCGCCTTGAGGGATTCGAGTGCGCGCTTGCCCCGTCGCATCATCCGCAGCGGGCTCCGTTGACCCTCGCGCGGACCTTCTCCTTCTGGCGGCCGAGCGTGCCGCACCAAGCCTTGGCGAGCATGAGCATCGCGCCGATCGCGACAATGTCGCCGGTCAGCGCCGCACCGAGTGCCGCCGCGCCGTGCAGCGCGTGAGGCGTGGCGGTGTCGACGATCACCGAGATCAGCGTGCCGCCGACGAAGCACACGAGTCCCGTGCGGCCCACGGTCACGACCGCGGGCAAGCGCGCGGCGATCCGCGCGACGGTGCCGCGATGAACGAAGTACGCCGCCACCATGGCTATGCCGATGAAGTTGACGACGCGCGCGAAGGCGAGATGCTGTTTCATGTCTCCTGGCATGGGTTGAACCAGAACGAACCATTTAACCGCCGCGAACAGCGCCACGGCGGCGAACGCGAATCGCACCAGCCAGCGTGCGGTTTCCGAGGTCTTGAAACCGGGCGGAACCGGGTGCAGCCGGCAAAGCATGCCGAATACGAACATCAACTGCCACGCAAACGGGTCGAACGGCCAGTTGGCGAACGTGCTCGCGCCGATGAGCGCGGCGAGCAGCGGCGCGAAGGCCCAGAGGAGCAAACTGCAGACCAGCGTGCAGAGCGGCGCGCGGCGGCCGAAAGGCACCGCAGCGGGCACGCAAAGCGCAAATATGACATACATCGGCAGCACGCTCGACAGCCAGGGCTGGCGAGCGAGCAACACGACGTGCAAAGTCTCGCGCACGGGGTGTGTGGCGAACGACGCCCAGCCGCTCAAATCGGCGGCGGCAGGGTTCAGGTGCAAGAGCGCGAGTAGCGCGCCCGAGACGAGCGTGAGCACGGCGGTCAGCAGATAGGCCCGGTAGATTTCCCAACTGCGCCGCAGGAAGCGCCCTTGCGCCGCGCTCACGCCACGGTGAGCGCGCACGGCCATATAGGCCGCAGCCGACGCGTAGCCGCCGAGAAACACGAACACCTCGGCGGAGTCGCACAGCGCGTACGCGTGCAACATCACATGCGACAAGGCGCTGCCCGGAATGTGATCGAGCACGATCACGATCAGCACGACGCCGCGGAAAAAATCGACTTCGATCGAACGCCCCTGGCGAGACTCCATGGTGCCCTCGCAAGCATCGCGAAAGGCGCGCTCACGCTGGCGCCAACCGCTCGATGAATGGCAGGGCGGCGAGTCGCGAACTGCGCCGCCGCCCATGTGCATACGAGAGCTTCACGCAGGTATCGTTCCCTGCTCGCGTCGTGGCTGACGCGCGCGCCATGTTGCGGCCATCTAAGTGTCAGCCGCGTGATATCCGCGTGGCAACCGCGGTGCCTGACGTGCCGCTTACTTCGCGGCAGCGGCGCGCTCGATCGCGGCGATGTCGATCTTGCGCATTTGCATCATCGCCTCCATGGCGCGCTTGCCGGCTTCGCGATCGGCGCCGAAGACGCATTCGAGCAGGCGCTTCGGTGTGATCTGCCACGAAAATCCCCAGCGGTCCTTGCACCAGCCGCAGTCCGATTCCTCGCCGCCGTTGCCGACGATGGCGTTCCAGTAGCGGTCGGTTTCTTCCTGGCTATGGGTCTCGACCATGAAACTCACCGCTTGATTCGCCTGGAAGTTGGGGCCGCCGTTCAGCCCTACGAAGCGCCGGCCGAGCACCGTGAATTCGACTATCAATTCCGCCCCAGCGCCAATGCCCGGTATGGGGGAAACATGCGCCGCTTCGACATGGCTGTCCGGAAACGTCGCGGCGTAGAATTGCGCCGCTTCGCGCGCTCTGCCTTCATCGAACCACAGGCAAGTCACAAGCTCCGCCATCACGCTCTCCTTCGGGAAATGCGCCTCGTTGCAGGCGCGTACCGATCATTGTGACAAAGCCCCGGCGACGCGCGGGTGACTACTTCAGGAATGCTTGACGATAGACGTTCGGCGCGGCGCCGAACGCGTCGCGAAAGCGATGGCTGAAGTGGCTCGCGTTCGCGTACCCGCACTGCGCTGCGATCTGGGCGAGCGGCAGCGCGGTCGTGCGCAACAGCAGGCGGGCGCGTTCGAGGCGCTGAGCCGCAATCCATGCATGCGGCGGTTGCCCGAACGAGGCGCGGAACATGCGCGCGAGATGGTATTCGGAGAGGCACGCCACATCGGCCAGTGCGCCGAGCGTGAGTGTCTCGCCTAAATGGGCTTCGATATAGTCGCGCAGGCGTCGCCTCGTCGACACGGCGAGACCGCCCTTGAGGGCCGCGCCCGGACGCCGCACGCCCTGACTGCGCAGCAGCAGGCTCAGCACGTCGTGCGCCGTTTCGTTGCTGCGCAGGAGTCCCTCCGGATCGGCCCAGTCCTCGTTGGCGAGCGCCTGGCAGAGTACGGCGATCCGCTCGTCTTCGAAATACGTGCGGTCGGCCAGCGTGAGTTCGCGCGGTTCCTGGTCGAGTTCGCGCACCGCACGCCGTGTGAAGTGCTCGGGCAGGAAATACAGATGCATGAAGTGCATGTGGCCGCGCACCCACCAGCGCGATTCATGGTCGCCGGGAAGCGCGCAGAGCCGGCTTGGCGCGCCATACACGCCGGGCAGTTTCTGCCGCTCCGTGCGGTAGCCGCCGTCGAGATAGCACGACAGCGTGTGATGGCCCGGCCGGTCGTAGACAGTCTCGGCCTCGCGCGTTTCGCGCGTCCAGACGGCCGCCGCAAACTGGTCGCCGAGCCAGGCAAAACGCTCCAGCGTCGCATTGGCCGCGCTCAGCGTGCGGCACACCGAGTGCAGGCCAAAGGGCGTCTCACTGGGCGAGGGCGTGGGAAGCGACACCTGGGCGTTCATGGTCGGGGCGGCGGGTTGCAAGTCGGTAATGGGGCGTCGAAGCGGGTTGTCGAGATGGGCTTTCAAAGTATACTCGCGCGCCCCGCTGACTACCGGCCACGGCAGGGCGCGGGCAAGAAATGCGCAATCCTGGACAAGTCCGCGCCGCGCGTGTGCGCCATAGTCGGGGCATCGACTCGATGTTCTTTCCGGCTATGAATCTTCTACTCTACGTGCTGACCGTCCTGATCTGGGGCACCACCTGGATCGCAATCAAGTGGCAGCTTGGCGTGGTGCCCGCGCCCGTTTCGATCGCCTGGCGTTTCGGGCTCGCGGCGCTCCTCGTGTTCGCGCTGCTGGCCGCGATGCGCCGCCCGATTTGGCCGCCGCGCGCGGCATGGCGCTATCTCGTCGCCCAGGGGCTGGCGCTTTTCTGCCTCAATTTCCTGTGCTTTTATTATGCCGAGAGCGTCGTGCCGAGCGGGCTCGTCGCCGTGGTGTTCTCCACCGCGCCGCTCCTGAATTCGATCAACGGGCGCATCTTCCTGGGCCGGCCGCTGCAACCCACGGCCGTGGGCGGGGCTGCACTGGGCCTGATCGGGATCGTGTGCCTCTTTCTGCAGCAGATGGCCGGCCATATCGGCGATCAGACGGTATGGCTCGGCCTCGCTGTAGCGTTTCTCGGTACGCTGTGTTTTTCCACGGGCAATTTGCTTTCGAGCCGCATGCAGTCGATGGGGCTCAATCCGCTCGTCACGAATGGCTGGGCCATGCTGATCGGCACCGTGGTGCTCGTGGCCGGCAGCGCCGTGGCGGGATTGCCGTTCAAGCTCGAGCTGGATGCGCGCTACCTCGGCGCGCTGGCCTGGCTCGTCGTGGCAGGTTCTGTGATCGGTTTCACGGCCTACCTGACGCTGGTTGGCCGGATCGGGCCCGAGCGCGCGGCGTATTGCACGGTCTTGTTCCCGATCGTGGCGCTGGCGGTTTCGACGGTCTACGAGGGGTACCGCTGGTCCTTGCTTGCTGTTGTCGGCCTTTTGCTGGTTGTCTCGGGCAACCTCGTAGCGTTCGACCTGACGCGGCGCCTGTTCACGCGGCGCGTGGCGGCGTCGTGAGCGGGCTTCAGCGGTCGTGGCCGGTCTTCACGGCATTGGCGTAGCGCCGATACAGCCAGGCGGAACACGGCGCGCCAAGATAGAGCGAGCCGAAGACGGTGAGGGCGTTTGCGGGCATACCGAAGGTGTTGAGCGCGCTGAGCGAAGCGAGACCCTGGCGCCGCGAGGCGAGTTCGTAGGCCGCGACCATGATCCATCCAGCGAGCGCCGGCAGCCCGGCGCAAAACTGCGTGGACCAGATGCTCCAGAAGTGCCCGCGCGTATCGGCCCAGACGTCGCGTATCTTGAGCGTGCCGCCAATGGCAACGTGCGTATGGAGCAGACTCAGCCGGGTGAGCACGAAACAACTGATGCCTCCGCCAATGAGCGCGAAAGCTGCCCCGACGATCGGTATCAGGACGCGCGCTTCGACGGGGAGCCGCGCAATCGTGGTTTTGGATACGAGAGTGAGCCAGATCATCAGCCCCACGTACAGCGCCATGGCGAGGCACCAGAGCACCAGCGCCAGCAAGGCGAATCCCCAGGTGCAGCCAAAGGATCGCCAATAGCTCGGGCCCGAGATCGGTTGTGCGTTCGTCGAACCGGTTTCAAGCAGTACGAAACGTATGGCGTGCATGATGAGGAGCGTAAAGACTGCGCTCTCCAATAATGCGAAGACGCCCAGCGGGGCGTAGGTGAGTAGCCTGAACGGCGGTGTGCTGTCGGGGCGCAGCGCGTTCACGACGAACGACGACAGCCACGCGTAGAGCAGGAGAAAAATCGCCAACGCAGGCCGGAAGCGGAGGTATCGCCAGCCATCGCGCCATGCGCCCTTCACGCACTGACCAAAAGTGATCGACTCCATTCGAACCCCCTGCGCACGTTGAGTGCCGCACTCGCCTCGACGCGCCAGCCGGCCGTTTATGTGCTGTGCATCATTCGCCGCCAGCCCGGGCGGCCGAGTCGATTGTGACGATCTGCGCTGAACCCGTATGTGGGATCACACACCGAGCCTTCACGCGGCTTGATCAGTTGAATATCGAATGCCTTCATTTTTATTACGAAAGAGGCGGCCGGCATAAATTCATCGATTGCACTAAAGATTCGTATGAGGGTTGCCGATACCCTCGGATGAGCAGATAAATATGATTGCAAACACGCGGCGTGAGAGCCGCTCCTGGGTTACCGCGTAAGCCCGCGCCTGCGGGGATCGAAACGAATGCAAAGCCGATGGCCTGTCTACGCGTGCAGCACACGCCTGCGCGCGCCGTTCACCCTCCTGGCGAGCGCGTCCCCACGGCGCTGCACAGTTACGCCGCCGCATTCAAGCTCGATGGCACGGCCACGACTCCAGCGGGTGGATAAGGCCTGGGCATGGCGGACACTGCGAAATCCGTCCAGTGCGTCGCGCGATCTGCGCCGGGAACAAGGACACGACAAAGACGGGAGAGGCCAGTAATGAAGGTTCACGCTAGTGCGCTCACGCTGCTGCATTGGTTGGCGCAACGCGAAAGTGCATCGGTCAGCGAAATGACGGCGTCGGGCTTGATGAGTTCGCGAGAAGCCTCCGATGTCGTTCGCTACGCCATGCGCAATGGCGCCGCTGAGCGCATCAATACCGGTGCGAGTGCGCGCGGAACCGCGCGCTACCGGTCAACCGGCGTGCCTCTGCCGGAGCCCCGGACGTCTCCGGCCGGTGCATCGTTCGACGGCTTGTTGAGCGCATGGGGAATCACGCAGCAGCCCCCCGAGCTTCCCGCAGTGCGTACGCGCGTGTATCAGATCGAAGAGAACGGTCAGGACCATCGCGGTGCGAATCGCCTCGCCAAGCAAAAGCTCAATGATTGAAGGTCACTGAGAGCGACCTGGAAACAAGACGAATCAACGCTGTGCCAACACGAGGCCGCATCCAGCTCCTGCGCGCGGGCGGTCTCGATAATAAAGAGAGTAAAGAAGAGAAAAACATGAGAGTACGTCCTTATCAATTCCGGGGAAAACGCACCTTGCTGGTCGCAGTAATGGCAGGTGTTGCTTCATTTGCAATTTGCGAGTCCTCTGCGCAGGCTGCCTTGGGCGAGAGGCTCGGCTCGGGGGAAATCGAAGCCTCCGCGCTCAGAGGTCGGTTGAAATCGACTCAATCGACTTCCACCTACACCACCCAGGTGATCACGCTGCCCACCGGCACGACGGTACGCGAATACGCCAATGCCTCCGGGCAGATTTTCGCTGTGTCCTGGAGCGGGCCGCGCCCGCCGGACCTGTCGCAATTGTTCGGCACTTACTTCTCCGAATATAAGGCCACACTGCAGACACCTGCTCACAGTGACCTGCACCGACACGTCGCGGTCGAGTCGGCACAGATGAAATATGTGGGAGGTGGCCGCATGAACCATATGCAAGGCACGGCCTGGTTGCCCTCCGCGGTTCCCTCGGGTGTCACGCCGGAGGAACTGAAATGAGCGCGATTCGCAATGCATTTTGGGCTATGAGCGTCTGTCTCGTGCTGGCTGCTTGCGGCGGCGGTGGCGGGAGCAGCGGTAACAGCGGTAACAGCGGCCAGACCGCGCAGTCGAGCACACCGGGATCGTCGGGCACGAGCAACGGCGCGACCACAAGCGACCCTTCGCTGGGCACGGGTAACGTTCTGCCGATTCGCGTAGATACGTCATTGACGCCCGCCGGTGCCGGCTATGCGCCCAATCTTCCGGTGGCAACGGTGACGGTGTGCGTCCACGGCACCACGCAATGTGCGATCGTGACTGACGTTCTGGTGGATACCGGCTCGGTCGGGCTGCGTCTTACGTCTTCGGCGCTCGGCGCATTGGCAAGCGTGCTACCCGTGCAGAAAGACGGCAGCGGCAATGCACTCGGCGAGTGCTATCCGTTCGCAGATGGACGGTATTTCTGGGGGCCGGTAGCTACCGCCGACATCAAGCTGGCCGGGGAGGTCGCGACCAACGTGCCGATGATGATCGACGGCACGCCGAGCGGATTTCCTGCAGCGCCGAGTGCCTGCGGCATCACCCTCGCTGACACGCCTTCGTCTATTGGCGCCAACGGGATTCTGGGTGTAGCGAATCTCGTGGAGGATTGCCCGGGTTGCGCGAGCAATGCGTCGAACGACATCTACTATTCGTGTAATACGACGACCGGAACCTGCACGTCGACAGCAGTGAGCGCAGCGGCCCAGATTCAGAACCCGGTGGCGCTTTTCCAGCAGGACAACAATGGCGTGATTGTCGAGTTGCCCGCCATTTCGGCCGCGGGACAGGCGTCCGTCGATGGTTCACTGGTGTTTGGGATAGGAACACAATCGAACAATACGTTCAATGCGACGTCGGTATTGGGCTATGACGCGAACCAGTACATCTCGACCACGTACAACTCGCAGGTCCTGCCCGAGTCATACGTCGACAGCGGATCGAACGGCCTGTTTTTCACGGACAGCTCGATTACCCAGTGCGCTGGCGGGAGCGGATGGTACTGCCCGACGGCCACCCTGGCGCTGAATGCGACAGCCTTTGGCAACGCAGGAAACACGACGCCCGTGAGCATGTCGTTCATGGTCGCCAACGAGAATACGCTTGCGAGCACGCGCGCCTCAGCTTTCAACAATCTCGCGGCCAGCGGAACGAGCGGCACGTTCGATTGGGGATTGCCGTTCTTCTTCGGCCGCAATGTCTACTTCTCGATTGCAGGCAGGACGGCGCCTGGCGGGACCTCGCCTTACGTCGCGTTCTAATGGTTGATTGACCGCGTGCAGTCCTCACGCGGCAAAAGAGCGATCACGCAGCTCGTGCGTGGTCGCTCTTTGTTTTTTGGGCGCGCTAACGCGCCAGCCGCTCCCGAAGAAACTCGATGAAGCGCTGCGTCTTCGCGGGCAGCAGACGCGTTTCCGTCATCGCGTAGACCGGCGTGGGCGCGCCATGCCACTGCGGCAAAATCCGCCGCAACGTCCCACTGGCCACTTCGTCTGCGACGATTTCCTCCGGCAACAGCACGATGCCCATATCGAGGGTGGCAAGACGGCGGATCATCCCGACGCTGTTGAGTGTGAACCGTCCACCCACTGCAACCGTGGCCGTGCGCTTTGCGTCATGCAAGGTCCACGTGCCTGTCTTCAGGATTCCCAGGCATTCGTGCTGCTCCAGATCAAGCGGTTTGACTGGTTCGCCCGCGCGTTCGAGATAGCCCGGCGAGGCATACAGGTAAGGCGTGAGCGACGCCAGCAGACGCGCAACGAGTTGCGAGCTTTCGGACTCCCCCATGCGGATTGCCACGTCGAACGGGTCGCTCACCAGATCGACGCGTCGCGGGTTCAGTTCGAAATCGAACGTGATGGCGGGGTACAGAGCGGCGAATTCGGCGATCAAGGGCGCGAGGTAGGTGACGGCGAAATCGACCGGAAACGAGGCCCGCAGCACGCCGCTGGGTTGCGCGACCATGTCGCCCAGGTGCTCGTGCGCGAGGCGCGCTTCATCGACAATGCGCTTGCAGCGCTCGAAGTAGACCTGGCCCGCTTCGGTCAATTCGATCTTGCGCGTCGTGCGGTGCAAGAGGCGCAGGCCGATGGCTTTTTCCAGGCCGCTGATGCGGCGCGAGAGCGTGGAGTTCGGCATGCCCGTCGCCTCGGCGGCACTGCGAAACCCCTTGGCTTTGACGACCTCCACGAACAAGGCCATGTCGTTCAGTAGCTCCACCCTGAGTGCTCCATTTGTGGATCAATGTAATCCAAATTACCATATTTATCCCAATCGTGAAGCAGGCGATGATGCTCGCATCCAAACCAGTCGAGGTGATCATCATGAGCAAGCTTTTCGATTCCGTGCGCGTTGGGCGCTACACGCTGTCAAACCGTCTGGTCATGGCGCCCATGACGCGTTCGCGCGCGCAGGCCGACGGCACGCCCGGTGAACTGGCTGCCGAGTATTACGCACAGCGCGCGAGCGTTGGATTGATCGTGAGCGAGGGCACACAGCCTTCGGAAGACGGGCAGGGCTACCTCACCACCCCTGGCATTTATCACGACGCCCATACGGCCGGGTGGAAAAAGGTCACCTCGGCTGTCCATGCGCGAGGCGGCCATCTCTTCATTCAGTTGATGCACGCCGGCCGCATGTCGCATCCCGACAATACGCGGCATCATCGCGTGGGCGTCGCGCCTTCGGCAATCGCGCCGGGCACGGCCATGTTCACGGCGAGCGGCATGCAGGACATTCCCGTACCGCGTGCCCTGAGTACCGCGGAAATCCGCCAGACGGTGCAGGACTTCCGCGCTGCGGCCCGCCGCGCGGTCGACGCCGGCGCCGACGGCGTCGAAATCCACGGTGCGAACGCTTATCTGGTTCAGCAGTTCTTCGCGCCGAGCGCCAATACGCGCACCGACGAATACGGCGGCTCGATTGAAAACCGGGCCCGTTTTGCGCTCGAGGTCGTGGCCGCCATTGCCGCGGAAATCGGCGCGGACCGCACGGCTATCCGGCTCTCGCCTGGCACGACCCTGTGGGGCGTCGACGAAGGCCCGCAGGGCCCCGATCTCAACCGCTATCTGGTCGCCGAACTCGACAAGCTGGGTCTCGCTTATCTGCACATCGCGCATCAGGGCGACGAAGCGTTGCTGGCGGACATTCGCAAGCTGTGGAAGGGCACGTTGATCGTGAACCGGGCTGGCCGCCCGCGCGAGCAGATCGGCGCCGATGTAGCCAGTGGGCTCGCGGATCTGGAGTCCTACGGCCAGATGGTGCTGGCGAATCCGGATTTCGTGACCCGCCTGCAGCGCAACGCGGCGATGAACGCGGCGGATCGCAACGGCTTCTTCGGGGGCGCAGCGCAAGGCTATACGGATTATCCGAGCTTGAGCGAAACGGCTGACGCCTGACGCGGCGAGCAAGGCGGGGGCCAGCGAGTCATTGGCCGTGCCGGCGCGCAACCGCCTCCCTTGTGCGGTATCGAATGGCTCACGCGAGCGGTCCCGCGAGGGCGCGCCGGTACCACGCATGGAAATGCCGCATGCCGTCCTCAAGCGGCGACTGATACGGCCCGGCGTCGCTGATGCCGCGCCGATTCAGCCGCAGACGTCCTGCGTCCATGCGCTCGGCGATCTCGTCGTCCTCGATCATCGTTTCCAGATACGCGGCGCGCTGCGCCTCGATGAATTCGCGCTCGAAGGCCGCGATCTCCTCGGGGTAGTAAAACTCCACCACGTTGAGCGTTTCCTGCGGGCCCTTCGGATAGAGCGTCGAGACCACGAGCACGTGCGGGTAAAGCTCGATCATCTGAGTGGGGAAATACGCGAGCCAGATGGCGCCGAACTCGGGCGCCGCGCCGCCGCGATACTCGAGCAGCCTGTCGTGCCACGCGCGATAGATCTCGGAACCCGGCTGCGCAAGCGCGGCGTGCACGCCCACGCGCTGCATGCTGTACGTATCGGCGAATTCCCAGTCGAGCGTGTCGCAGGTCACGAAGCGCCCGAGCCCAGGGTGGAACGGCGCGACGTGATAATCCTCCAGATACACTTCGATAAAGGTCTTCCAGTTGTACCGGCAGGTATGGGTTTCGACATGATCGAGCACGTAGCCGGAGAAGTCGAACTCCGGGCGCGCAAAAACGCGCGCCATGTCGCGCGCGGGCTCGCGTGGACCCTCGTAGAGCAGCCCATGACAATTTCGGAGTTCGAAGCGTTCGAGATTGCGGCACGGTTTGCGCTCGAATTCGGGTGCGCCGATCAGCTCGCCGCCAGGGGCGTAGGTCCAGCGATGCAAGGGACACACGATGTTGCCGCCGCTCGCGGCCAGATTGCCTTGAGCGGGGGTGCTGACGTTGCCGGCCATCCCGCCCAGCATGAGCGCCTGCCGATGGCGGCACACGTTCGAAAGCAATTGCACGCCGTGCTCACCGCGCACCAGCACGCGGCCGCCTTCGTCCTGCAGCAGGTGCCGCCAGTCGCCGCGCTCGGGCACCGACTGTTCGTGGCCCACGTATAGCGCCGAATGCGCGAAGATACGCGCCATCTCGCGCTCGAACAGCCCCTCGTCGAAATAGGCGCTCGCGGGCAACTGGTCGTGCGCCTCCTCCGTGTCGGGCGGCAGCGCGAGATGCGCGAGGTCACTGATATCGTTCATCGGTCGGTTTCATCCTGTTTCGTGTTGCGCATTCAGGCGCACGATGCGTTCATGCTTGTCCAGCCGCGGACAGGTGCTGCAGAGTTCGCCGTCGCGGCGGCGGTAGTGGTAGCAGCAGGTGCGGCGCTCGAGCGCGAGTGCACGCGCGCCGTTCGTGCGCGAGAACGGGAAATAGCCTGAGTGACCCTCCAGACCGAGCGCCGCGAGCCACTGCCGCCCATGCCCCTCGACTTGCGCGTCGCTCCATTCGGGCCGTGCCTTGCGTGCCGCAAGGAGCGCGGCGAGTACCACATCGGCTTGCGTGCCGCGCACCGATGCCGGGTTCAGACGGATCACCGGCATCAGTTCGTCGTGCATCTGCTCGCAGCACGCGACGATTTCGCGCGCGGCGTGAGCGATCAGCGCATGCGTGTCGCCTTGCGCCGGATCGTGATCGCGGATGTGGACCGCACCGGTCCAGCCGTCGGCAATGGGCTGCGCAATGTCTCGCAGTGACAGCGACACGCCCGAAGCATGCACGCCGATCACGCTCAAATAGAGCGGCTGCCAGATCAGAATGCCCCAGCAGCGCGACGACCAGTAAGGGCGGCCCGCCTCGGGGTAGGTGCGCGACCAGAAGTCAAGCATCGCTTCGAGGGCGGTGCGATTGGACTCGATGCCGCCCGACGCCGGGCGCGTATGCACGATAGCCGCGGCAGGGCGCGTTGCCACCACGCCCTGCAACCCCGGCACGAGCCGCGCGGCGAAACACAGCATGTCGTCGAGCGCGCGGTTCGCCACCATGCTTACGCCGCGACCGCTTCGGCGCTCATGCCGTTGACCTGTGCGGCGCTGTGCAGCGCGCCACGCCTGCCCGCGAGCGGATTGCGCAGATTGCCCGCCATCTTCAGGTTGCCCGCGGGATCGGCGAGATTGACCATCTGCAGGTTGTTGCCCAGTTGCAGACGGTTCAGGCACGAGTGGAGGAACTCGGGCGCGAAGAGATCGTATTCGGCGTATTTTCCTGCCAGTTGCGGGTGCGCTTCCTGATAGCGCGCGACGCAGCGCGCCACCGTGTCCCAGAACACGTCTTCCGTGCAGCAACCGTGCTCGACGAGTACCTGGTTCATATAGCGGAAAAAGCCGTCGAACACGTCGATGAAGATCGCGAGCAGCTTGACGCGTTCGGGCACGTCCACGGCGAGGCGCTTGACGTTTTCCGGCAGCTGCGCGTCCTTGTTGAGGATGGCCGACTCTTCGGCGATGTCCTTCATGATCGCGCGCACGGGCACATGGTTTTCGAGCACGAGGATGAGATTTTCGCCGTGCGGCATGAACACGAGATCGTGCGCGTAGAAGCAGTGAACGAGCGGCGCGAGATACGCCTCCATATATCGCTCGAGCCACGCCTGCGCCGAGAGCCCCGAAGCCTCGATCAGCGCGGGCAGCAGCGCCGCGCCGTGGCGGTCCGTATGCAGCAGCGCGGCCATGGTCATGAGCCGCTGGCCTTCTCCGGCGAGGTTCAGCGGATTCTCGCGCCAGAGCGCCGAGAACATCTTCTTGTAGGGGCTATCCGCCTGCACGGCCGCTTCGTAATAACGATTTCGAAAGCCGATGGACGCGACTTCACGCAGGATAGTGAACCCTTGGTCCTGCAGATACGGGTCGCTCGCCACCAGGCCCTTGATGTAGTCGTTGATGGCGGGCGTGCCCGACATGTAGTACGGCGAGAGGCCGCGCATGAAGCCCATGTTGAGAATCGAGAGTGACGTTTTCACATAGCGCTTCGAACGATCCGAGAGATTGAAAAACGTGCGGATCGACTGCTGGGCCGAATAGCGGTCGTCGCCGTAGCCGAGGCAAATGATGCGATGGGTCGCGACATAGCTTGCGAACGCGATCGAAAGCTTGTTGAACCACTGCCACGGGTGCGCCGGCATCAGCCGATAGTCGGCGAAGTCCACGCCGCGCGCTTCGACCGTCGAGCGAAAGCGCGCGATGGTTTCCGTGCCCAGTTCTTCCTCCATCAGCTGTTCGTAATCGAGGTCGGCGGCGCTGTGGAACGCGGCGTTCTCTTTGTGCACGGCGAGCCAGACGACCTGGACCGGCGAGCCTGCCTCGGGAGCGAATGCGCGATAGTCGCCTGCGTCGAAGCCGAGCCGTCCGTTGTTGGCGACGAAGCCCGGATGGCCTTCGCTCATGGCGGTTTCAATCGCCTGGAAGTCGGCATTCAGGAGTTCGGGCGTGTTCGGGCCGTCCTTCACGGCTTTGTAGGCGGCGCCATACAGCGTGCTGCTGATTTCATCGAGGTAGATGGGCAGCATTTCCTCCTTGATGCCAAGCCGCGCTTTCACGTCGAGAATGAAGGCGAGCGCGTCGAGCGGTTGAGGCGAACCATCCTGCGAACACACGATCGTTTCGGCGCGAATGCTCCAGTGGCGCAGCGCGAGCAGGCGCGCGTCGAACGTGTAGACGCGCGTGCCGTCGTCGGATTCGAGCGCATAGCGAGCGTAGTGCTCGCCGGGGGCGTCGCCCACGCGCTGCGGCTCGACAATCAACTCGTGCGCGTACTCGGCAATGGCCTTGCGTACCAGCATGCGGTTTGCGCGCTGCCAGACTTCGGGGGTGAGGTGGGCGGCGGCCTCGTGGGGCGCGAGGAGAATGTGTTGCATGGAAGCCTGAGCTGCGACGTGATTCATGATGCGATGTCCTTATTGAATTTAGTGATCCTGCGTAATGGCTGCGTAAAAATCAGCGCGCGTGCAAAACGCGAGCGAGGCGATCTTTTCGCGGAACGCGACGTCCTTCGTGTATACGAAGCCCATCGCACGATTCAGGGCGTGGATGCGCGCGTTGCGCGCATCGGGCTCGACAACGACGCGTTGGGCGCCAAGGCGCTCGAACAGGAACGCCATGAGCGTTTCGAACACGTGGCGCGTATAGCCGGACCTTCGTATGGCAGCGGGCCCGACGAACAGGTGCATGCCGAGGTCGCCCGTACGCACGTCGTAGTGATCGCCAATCTCTTCGTGCGCCGGGTCGTAGCTTTCAAACAGGAAGGCGGGCGCGCCATCGTGCAGTCCGAGCCAGGCGCGTGCGTGCCCCGAGTCCTCGATAGCCTGATAGAACGCGGCCACGTCCGCCACGCTCTTCTCGCGCATGTTCCAGAATGCCGCGCGTTCTTCGACGAACCAGCGGTGCAGCGTGGGCGCGTCGCGTTGCGCGTCGAGCGCCCGGATATGAAAGGCCTCTGGCCTGGCGATGCGTGCAGCCGCGACATGACGCAACGCGACTTCGTCGGCAGCGATTTCAGTTCGCACGAGCGGTGACTCCTGTTTCGGCAATCGGGTTGGAGAGGGCGGCGCCTTGGGCGCGTGGCAGGGCGAGCAGCCAGACGCTCGCGAGCGCCGTGACAACGAGGCCTGCCGAGGCCACGAAGAACGGTGCGCGCAAGCCGGCTTCATCGACAATGGCGCCGGCTGCGAACGAGGCCAGCAGCACACCAAGGTTCTGGAAGAAGTTGATGACGCTGTAGTCGGCGGCATAGGAGGCGGGCGTGCTCAGTGCGAACATCGTCACGTCGAGCTTCACGACAATCTGGAACAGTGCCCAGCCGAACATCACGCGACCCGCGACGATCCACAGCGGCGCTTCCACGCCTTGCAGCAGCATGCCGGCGGTGCAGAGCAGCAGGTTCGCGAGCATGTGGTCGGGCACGCGTTTGCCTTGCGCGGCGAGCCGCTTGTTCAGGCGCAGCGCGACGAGCGCAACCATGCCGGGAATGGCGAACACGAGCCCCGGAACCAGCTCGCCGGGTGCATGGGTGACCGCCTGCCAGTACGACGCCATGAATGGGCGGATGAGATAGACACAGAAGTCGAAGGCGAGCATGAGCAGGGCGAGGCGCAGGATCGGCATGCGCGCACGCAGGCCAGGCTTGGACTGGGCATCAGCGGATTCGCCGGCAAACCGGCAGCGCCGCGCAATGCCATGCGTGCGGATCAGCGCAAGGCAGATCGCCATCTGCACGAAGTCGCCTGCGGCCATCGCGAAGATGCAGTGATGCGCGTCCCAGACCTGCATGACGAAGCCGCCCGCCACTGCGCCCGCAATCGCGCCGAAATGTACGACCACGGAAAGCACGCCGATGGTATGCGCATGCGATTCTTTCGCTTCGAGCCGCATCATGTACGGGTACATCAGCAGATAGCTGCTTTTGCACATGAACATGGCAAGCGAGAGCACCCAGAAGAGCGCCACCGTGGGCGCGAAATAGCTGGCCACTGAAAGCACGCCCGCGGCGCATTGCGTGTAGACGAGCAGATGCATGGCGTCGAGCCGCTTCGCAATGCGCGCCCAGAGCGGCAGCGTGAGCATCACGACGATCGAGATGAACGCCACGTAAGCGCCCGCGTGCACCGGGCTCGTCACGCCATAGCGCGCCGCGAAGAATTGCGGGTAGAACGGAATCAGGATTGCGTCGCTGATAACGGCAAAGGTCGTCATCAGAATGATCGTGCTGCGCAGCTTCATTGCGCCTCCAGCGGCACTTTCACGAACGCTTCCGTGTCGGGCACCGAGAAGTCCTGCAGCGCGATGCGCCGCTCGATCTTGTAGTGTTCGACACCGGTCAGCTCGCGCAGAATGCAGGAGTTGCGATAGCAGCTCATGCCAAGGTCGGGGTTGGTCAGCCCGTGGCTGTAGAGCCCCGCGTTTTGCACAAAGATCTCGCGCCCGCTCACGTCGATCGCATAGTTGCGCGAGAGGCGGTAGCGTCCTTTGTCGTCCCAGCGAATGCGGGTGCGAATGCCGTCGATGAAGCCGGGCACATTTTGCCCATAGCCGGTCGCGAAGATCGCACCGTCGGTGACATGCGTGTATTGCACGCCCTCGTCGCGCTGGACGAAGCGCAGGTGAAAGCGGTCGTCTACGCGGTCGTAGTGGCACGCGCTCAGTTCGGAATTGGTGATGAGGCGCGCGCTGTTGCTGCCGCGGCTGCGCCGGTCGTCGAGCAGGTCGTAGATCTGGTTGATGAGCGAGGCGTTGACGCCTTTGTAGAGACTGTCCTGCTTGGCGATGATGTTTTCGCGCACACCGTCCGGCAGGTTGTAGAAGTAGTCGATGTAGTCGGGCGAGATCATTTCCAGCGTAAGCTTGGTGTTCTCCATCTGGAAGAAGCGTGGCGAGCGTGTGATCCACGTGAGCGAGTAGTCGTGCTCGTCGCTCTCCTTGAGCAGGTCGTAGAAGATCTCGGCGGCGCTCTGGCCGCTGCCGATCACGGCGATCGAACGCTTTTGCTGCAACTCGGTTTTGCGCGCGACGTAATGTGCGCTGTGGATGCAGCGCTCGTGCAGCTCGCCGCAGCACGGCGGCAATTGCGGCACCGAGCCCACGCCGATCACGAGACGCAACGCGCGATGCGTGAACGGCTGCCCGGTGCGCGTGTGCCGCCCGCTCACTACGTAGTAGCCGTGCTGGGCATCGTATTCAACGTGCTCCACACTCGAGCCGAACGCGATGCTCGAAAGCTGGCTGATGGCCCATTTGCAGTAACGGTTATATTCGGCGCGGCTCAGATAAAAGCGCTCGCGAATGTAATACGCATAGAGCTTGCCTTCCTGCTTGCAGTAGTTGAGAAAACTGAACTTGCTTTTGGGGTCGGCGAGACTCACGAGGTCGGCGAGAAACGGGTTTTGCAGCGTGGTGTCGTCGATCAGCATGCCCGGATGCCAGTCGAAATCCTCGTTGCGTTCGAGGAACAGGCCGCGCAGATCGCGGATCGGGTCGGCCAGGCAGGCGAGGCTCAGGTTGAACGGCCCGAGGCCGATCGCCACGAAGTCGAGCACGCGCGAGGACGGACCCGGCTGGATATTAGTTGTACTCATGATTGAACTTTCACCTGGTGCGGAAAGGACCATGTCGAGTTACCTCATCGAAGGACGAATACGGCGAGAAAGCTCACGAGACGCAACCGCGCAACCGTTTGCGCGGGCGGGTGGTGTTCCGGTGCGAATGAGATTGATTCGCGTTTGAGGATCATAGGAAAGTCGCCGCCCAATGGCAAGCGCGAAACGTATCCGGTCAGGATTCCAAACTATCGTGTTTGCCCAATACGCATCGCGGCTGTCCTGTGCGATCGGCGGCAAAGTCAGGCTGCACCGAGGCGCGCGCCGAATTGGCTGCGGTAAGGAAAGCGTAGGCTTCGCCGCTCCGGCGCCCCATTTTTGGCGTCAAATCATCCTACGAAAGACCCTGTGCGTTGCAGGGGTTACATGCGCGCGGGGAATATTTCGGCTCTAATCGCGCGCGATTCGCCTGTGCGAGGCCACGAGCTTTGGGAAATCGTGATGCGATGATCTCAAACGTCCACGTGCGCTACGTGTTCACGCAGGTTTGCGCGGCGGCGGGCTGTGCCGTGCGAGAAATCGATCGAGTTGCCCGGCGAACGTCTTGCTATCACGCGCGCTGAACGGCGCCGGACCGCCCGTTTCAATGCCTGCATTGCGCAGTTGATCCATCACGTCGCGCATCGTCAGCCGTTCCTGAATGTTTTCGCGTGTGAACCAGTTGCCGCGCGGATCGAGTGCCTGTGCGCTTTTGTCGAGCACGGCGGCGGCAAGCGGTATGTCCGCCGTGATCACGAGGTCGCCCGGCTCGACCAGTTCGACAATGCGGGCATCGGCCGCATCGAATCCCGCCGGCACCTGAACCGACTTGATGAAGGGCGACGGCGGTGTGCGCAGATATTGGTTTGCAACCAGCGTTACCTGGACTTCGGCACGCCGCGCGGCCCGAAACAGCATGTCCTTGATGACGGCGGGGCAGGCGTCAGCGTCGACCAGCACTTGCATAGAGGGATTCCCGGCACAGTAAAGCGCGATCATATCGCACTGCGGGAGATGCGCCGCGCATTGCGCGACGTGTCCGGTAGCTTCGTGCGGCACTGCGTTTTCCTTGCAATTGCCTGCGTTCGTGCCAACAATGAGTTCGCAATGGAGCCGCATGCCCCGACCTGATACTGCGAAGACGGAGCGGATATGAGCGACGCTGCCCACGGATTCGATGCCGCTGGGGAACACAGGGACTCAAACGGGCTGCGGCTGGGCGCGCTTGTTGCCCTCGTCGTGGGGTCGATGATCGGCGGCGGCATATTTTCGTTGCCGCAGAATATGGCCGCTTCCGCAGGCGTGGGCGCCGTTCTGATTGGCTGGGTCATTACCGCCTTCGGCATGCTGGCGCTCGCGCTGGTGTTCCAGACACTCGCCAACCGCAAGCCGAATCTCGACGGCGGCGTCTACGCTTATGCCAAGGCCGGATTCGGCAATTACATGGGCTTCGCCTCGGCCTGGGGCTACTGGATCAGCGCGTGGCTTGGCAACGTTGGCTACTACGTGCTGCTCTTCAGTACGCTCGGGTATTTTTTCCCCGTATTCGGCGAGGGCAATACGCTGCCCGCTATCGCCTGCTCTTCAGTGCTGCTCTGGAGCGTGCATTTTCTGGTGCTGCGCGGCATCAAGGAAGCGAGTTTCATCAATCAGATCACGACGATTGCGAAGATCGTTCCGCTCGTTCTGTTCATTCTCATTTGCCTGCTTGCGTTCAGGCTGGATATCTTTTCGGCAGATATCTGGGCGAGCACGAATCCGTCGCTGGGCAGCGTGCTGGATCAGGTCCGCAACATGATGCTCGTCACGGTGTGGGTGTTCGTCGGCATAGAAGGGGCGACCGTTTTCTCGGCGCGCGCAGCGGACCGCAAGAGCGTTGGCAAGGCGACCGTCATCGGCTTCTTCATCGTTCTTCTTGTGCTGGTGCTCGTCAACGTGCTGGCGCTCGGTATCATGAACCAGCGTCAACTCGCCGGGCTGAAGAATCCGTCGATGGCAGGCGTGCTCGAACACGTTATCGGACATTGGGGCGTGGTGCTGGTGAGCGTGGGGCTGGCCATTTCGCTGGCCGGCGCGTTGCTGTCGTGGGTCATGCTGTGCGCGGAGATTCTGTTCTCGGCCGCGCGGGATCGCACGATGCCTGCGTTCCTGCGCAAGGAAAACGCGAGCCAGGTGCCGGCAAACGCGTTATGGCTCACCAACGGCATGGTGCAGGTGTTTTTGCTCATCACGCTGGTGTCGAAAGGCACGTACCTCTCGCTGATCTATCTCGCGACCTCGATGATTCTCGTGCCTTACTTCTGGTCGGCGATCTATGCGTTACTGCTCGCCATTCGTGGCGAGACCTACGAGCTGTCAAACAAGGACCGCCGCAGGGATTTGTTGATTGCCGCGGTTTCCGTGCTCTACGCGGCCTGGCTGCTGTATGCAGGCGGCGTGAAATACCTTCTGCTTTCGTCGCTGCTTTATGCGCCGAGCGTCATCTTGTTCGCCAAGGCGAGGCGCGAAGCCGGGCAGCCAGTGTTTACTCATCTGGAGAAAGTCGTCTTTGCAGCCGTGCTCGTTGCCGCCGCCGTGGCCGGCTACGGTTTGTATCGCGGGCTGCTGAGTCTTTGATTGCCTGGCCGATAGCCGATACGCGCTTATGCCGCTTACACCAGGAGACACCACAGCGCAAAGAGCGGGGTGGCCCCCGAGCGCATGGCGTGCAGGCTGTTGGGGGTGTTGTGCAGGCCGCCGCCGATGCCCGGATCGAACCAGTCTTCTTCACGTTGGCGGAATTCCCCCGCGCTGAGCAGCACATAGGCTTCTTCAGGGGGATGCCGATGATCGGGGTATCGCGTGTGAGGCGCGAGCAGCGAAAAGCCTAGCTGGATGTCGTAACGGCTTTCCATGCCACCTGGGCCGCAAATCATGCCGTGCACGTGTTTCTCGACATAGTCTTCGCTGCCGTTCGATCCGGAAGTGCGCCGCTGCCAACCCATAGCGGGTTCGAGCAGCTTGATCGCGCGAGCCGCGTCGCCGAGTCCAGTGGTGTCGTCAAGCAGCGGTGCGAGCGCGGAGTCGAGGA
The DNA here is from genome assembly GCF_905220155.1 of Paraburkholderia sp. J7. NCBI lineage: Bacteria > Pseudomonadati > Pseudomonadota > Betaproteobacteria > Burkholderiales > Burkholderiaceae > Paraburkholderia > Paraburkholderia sp. J7. Next base: position 218,131 of record NZ_CAJMYZ010000012.1, read on the forward strand.
GGGCACACGCGGGATAGCGTGTGCTGTTGCACCTGCCGTCGTCGGACGGCTGTTCAAGGCGCTCGAATACTTTCACGGCCAACTGGCGGCCCGCTTCCGGCAACGCTGCTGACTGAAACAGCGTTCGGGCAATGCGAATGAATTGCTCGAGGTTCTCATGTCGCTGATACACGGGGGCTCCTGTAATCTTTCGATAGTGCTTACAAGGTCAGCGCGGTGCCGGGTCGCCTCGCAGCCACTCAATGAGCTGCATGATGACCGGCGTGATGGTCCGGCCGTGAGGCACCACGACGAACCAGGCATCGCTGGGGCGCAATGTTGCGACGTCGATGCGGACCAGCTCTCCGGAACGAAGCAGATCGTCGACGAGGCGGTTCCAGCCCAGTGTAATGCCCTGTCCATAGCGCACTGCCTGAATCGCGTCCGTGTAGAGGCTGCACCGCAGCACCGTATTCAAACGCGTGGGCCGATACCCGACGGCGCGAAACCATTCGCTCCACACCATCCATCCTTCGGACGTCGCATCCGACTCCACGAGCGCCATCTTCGCCAGCTCGTCGAGCGAGCGGGGCATGCCGTACTCCTGAAGAAACTGCGGCGAGCAAACCGGAAAGACTTCTGCATCGAACAGCAAGGTCGAGGTCCCGTCCGGCCAGTTGCCGTCGCCATAGCGCACGGCGACGTCGACCTCGACATGCCGAAGGTCGGCCGTAAACATCTCGGTCGATAACCGCAGTTGCAACGGGGGATCGAGCTTCTTCAGCTTTGCGAGCCGAGGCAAGAGCCGCAATTGCGAAAATGCGGCGGTCGATGCCAGCACCAGTTCTCTTTGCTCGGTTCCGCTCACCAGCCGATCGAACACGCCTGCGATCTTTTGCATGGACTCCGCGACGACCCGGTAGAGCGCTTCGCCTTCGCTCGTCAGATCGATCGAACGGTGCAGCCGGTGAAAGAGCGGCACGCCCAGTGTTGCTTCGAGGAACTTGACCTGTCTGCTCACGGCGGACTGCGTGACGCCCAGTTCGCTTGCCGCATAGGTGAAGCTCCCGAGCCGCGCTACGGCTTCGAATTCGACAAGGGCGGTCAGCGAGGGAACGATGCGACGATAGCCTTTCGTTGCTTTGGTGGTTTTCATCCGCGCTCACATCTGTCGACGGGTAATCCTGGTCTGACAATTCGTGCCAAACGGCCCGCGAGGCGCATTGCGGGCACCTCGTTCCGGGCGCATTTTCGCATGATTTAAATGAATGTGAAGCAGCTTATAAAGCGCGTTGACGGTGGAATTCGGCGGTCCAATACTTCACGCCATACCAGCGTCCCACGCGCTAGGAAGCGCGTTCATCATGAGGCTCACCATGTCAGAGGTTCAAATTCAAACGCACCGTGAACTACTCAATAGCCGCGAGAAAGGGCACGGCATGCCCGGTGAATTGTTCGGGCGCCAGGACGTCTTCGAAACGGACGTCGAGGTGTTCTTTCACAAGCTGTGGATTCTGGTTGGCGTGACGGCTGACGTGCCGGAGCCGGGCGATGTTCACACGGTGGATATCGGCCGGGCGTCGATCATCATCGTGCGCGACGACGACGAGAACGTGCGTGCTTATCGCAACGTGTGCCGCCATCGCGGCTCGCGCATCATGAAGAAGGCCGGCAAGGCGAGCGTGGGGATGCTCGTATGCCCGTACCATCAGTGGACGTACGATCTCGATGGGAGCCTCAAGCATTCGACGCACATGGGCAAGGGCTTCGACACAGGTTGTCACAGCCTGATTCCGGTCCATGTGAAGACGGTCGGCGCGCATGTTTTCGTTTGCCTCGCCGACGCGCCACCCGCCGACTTCGAAAAGCTCGAAACCGTCATGACGCCGCGCTTCGCGCCGTACGACCTCACGCGCACGAAGATCGCCCATGAAATGGAGATCGTGGAAATCGGCAACTGGAAGCTCGTCATGGAAAACAACCGCGAGTGCTACCACTGCGCGGGCACGCATCCGGAGTTGACGAACTCGTTTCTTGCGGAAGACTTCGGCTTTTGCCCGGATGGCCAGAGCGACGAATCGCTGCAGGCCTATGACGCTTACCTGAAGCGCAATTCGGCATGCCAGGAGAACTGGGAAAAGGCCGGCTATGTGTGCGGCACGGTCGAAGCGCTCGACGAAAGCGTGGATACCAATTTCCGGACTCAGCGCCTCGTAATCTCGGGCGCAAACGAATCGCAGACGCTCGACACGAAAGTGGCCTGCACGAAGCTGCTTGGTGACGTGCAACGGCGCGATCTCGGCGACGTGCACATGTGGGGTCATCATTCGTGGACGCACGTGATGAGCGACCATGCCGTGATTGCCTATGGCTTGCCGCTTGCGCCCGACAAGACGCTCGTGCGCACGGTCTGGTTAGTCCACGCCGACGCGGTTGAAGGCGTGGATTACGACCTGAAGAGACTCACGGAAGTGTGGGTCGCGACGACGACCCAGGACGCGGAGCTCGTTGGGAACACCCATGCGGGAACGCAGGATCCTGCCTATATTCCGGGACCTTTCTCGAACTTTACCGAGGCAGCGCTGGACCAGTTTTCGCGCTGGTACGACGCGAAGCTGAAGGCTCACGGAATTTGAGGTCGCCATGAACCTAGCCGCAGATACATGTTTCATCGCGCGGGGTGGGGAAATGCCCGATCGCTTTTGTAGTGCGAGCACGTGGGAGCGCGCAGACTCGCAGTGGCCGAGCCACGAGCAACGTACGCTCACGTGCACGCGTGTGTCCGCCGAGACTCACGACGTGCGGACATTCGTGTTCAGCACGCGGGATGGCCAGCTTTTTAGCTTCGAGCCGGGGCAATTCATCACTGTGTCCGCTGAGATCGACGGCAAGGAGGTCAGCCGTTGCTACACGATCGCTTCGCCGCCTACACGGCCCTATACGGTTTCCATCACGGTCAAGCGGGTACCGGGCGGCGTTATGTCGAACTGGCTGCACGAGAACATGAGAGAAGGCGTCGAATTGAAGGCGTTCGGGCCGTCGGGCGTATTCACGCCTGCTTCGGGGCCGGCTGCCAGGAGTCTTTATCTTTCTGCGGGATCGGGCGTCACGCCGTTGATGTCGATGACGCGAGCAGCGCTCGACCTGGGACTGAACCGCGACATCGTGTTCATTCATAGCGCGCGAACGCCGGAGGACATTATCTTCCGCCACGAGCTTGCGCATTTGTGCGCGCTCTCGGACAAGCTGCGGGTCGTCCACGTGTGCGAGGCGCACGGGGGCGAGCCGGCCTGGTCGGGTCCTGTGGGGCGTCTCAGTCTCGATCTGCTGATGGACCATGTGCCGGACTACCGTGACCGCGAGGTGTTTGTCTGCGGCCCCGGCGGCTATATGGAAGCTTCCAGAAAGATGCTCGCGGAGGGTGGCCACGACCCCTCGCGCTACCACCAGGAAAGCTTCAACTTCGCGCAGACGGTGGAGTGCACTCAAGAGCCGGCCGCTCAATCCGGCTTTACGGTGCAACTGGCGCGCTCGGGCCGCTCGTTCACCATGGACGCCTCGCAAACCGTGCTCGCCGCGGCGCGCAAGGCCGGTGTGCCCTTGCCGTCGTCATGCAGTCAGGGCATATGCGGGACCTGCAAGACGAAAGTGCTCGAAGGTGCCGTAGACATGAAACACAATGGCGGCATTCGCCCGCGCGAAATCGAGAAGGGTATGCGGTTAATGTGCTGCAGCCGCCCGACTTCAAACCTGGTTCTCGATTTGTAGCAGAAGGAGCGCGGTCTGAGCTGTTTCGACGGCTGCTTAGCCTGACCTGAAATGATCCTGTGCCCCGTAATGGGGCAATTCCTTTTTTGTCGTCTGAACTTTCGCCCCTTCCTCGCGGTTTTCGCGCATTTTCCTGGTAGTTTCCCTGACTGAATCCCGCCAGGGCTTTCCCTTGTTCGACACGGTGGGCCCCGTCTGGCGAGGACTGGCCGGACGGCGCCGTTTCCGGCACTCAATTTCCTGCAAAGCCCCGGCCTATATGGCGAATGCGCGCTACGTGCGTATTCGCTAAACATTTCATCGCCTTCTGCGTGCCTCGCACGCATTACCAAAGGTATGGGAAAGGGTCGAAAAAATGTAGCTGGAGCGCGCAATTTGGATTGCTACGCTGCAATCACTGCATCAGCGACTGCGCCGGAACCGGAATCAACAAAGGATTGGATTCGACGCCAGGCAGACGTTAATGCGAGCTGAATCGCCGCGCTAGAACTTCTGGTCGTAACGGAGTTCGCCAGCATCAATTTTCTGAACCAGCCAGTTGGGATGACAAATGGCCCCTCATCTGACGTTCGCACCGGGCGACGCAATGCCGCCAGGCGCAATCAACACAGCGGGTACGCCTTCGGTGGCCCGGCCCATTGCCCTATCAGGCACGGACATTCTCACGGTCAAGAACCTGTCGAAGATCTTCGGTCCGAAGCCCGAGATTGCCGCGCAACTGGTCAAGCAGGGGCTGGGCCGAGATGAAGTCTTCAAGCGCACCGGCAACATGGTGGCGGTCAACAACGTCAGCCTCAACGTGAAGGCCGGCGAGATCTTCGTCATCATGGGTCTTTCGGGTTCCGGTAAATCGACGCTCGTGCGCCTGCTCAACCGGCTCATTGAACCGACGTCCGGCCAGGTCGTGCTCGAAGGCCGCGATATCGCGCCCATGTCCACGCCTGAGCTGCGTGAAGTGCGCCGCAAGAAGATGGCGATGGTGTTCCAGTCGTTTGCGCTGCTGCCGAACCGCACGGTACTCGACAACATTGCGTATGGCCTCGAAGTCGCGGGCATGAAGAAGTCCGAGCGCTATGCAATCGCTCGCGCCGCGCTCACGCGCGTGGGTCTTGGCTCGTATGAAAAGCTTTTGCCTGGCGAACTCTCGGGCGGCATGCAGCAACGGGTCGGTCTTGCGCGCGCCCTCGCGGTCAATCCTGCCGTGCTGCTGATGGATGAAGCTTTCTCGGCACTCGATCCGCTCATCCGCTTCGAAATGCAGAGCGAATTGCTGCGGCTTCAGAAGGAGGAGCAGCGAACCATCGTCTTCATTTCGCACGATATCGAAGAGGCCATCAAGATCGGCGGCCGTATCGGCATCATGAAAGACGGTTGCCTGATCCAGGTCGGCACGCCGGCTGAACTCATTCAGTCGCCGGCAGACGACTACGTGCGGGACTTTTTCCGTCACGTCGACGTTTCGCGCTTCCTCAAGGCCGACCGCCTGATGACCCGTGTCGAGCGCGGACTCATTGCCGGCGACGTCGGTGCGCCCGCCGAGCGTTACCTCAATCAACTGATCGACAGCGGCGCCGAGTGTGGCTATGTGTGCGACCAAGCCGGCCGCTACCAGGGCTGCGTCACGCCCGCTTCGCTGCACAAGGCGGGCGCCCAACCGCTGCGCGAAGCGCTGCTCAAGGACCTGAGCACGGTCTCGCTGGACACCGACCTGCACGAACTCAGCGCGATCGCATTGAGCCAGCAACACGACGTGCCGGTCACGGACGCGGCGGGCAAGCTCGCGGGCGTCGTGTCGTGCCGAACGATACTCAAACAGGTTATGGAGCGGAGGGCAGCATGAATTCGTCAGGCATCGGCAAGTTCGCAGAGAACGCCGTCAATTTTCTCTTCAATCACTTCCAGGGCGGGTTCAACGCGTTTTCCGCGGCGCTCGGCGCTGTCGTCAAACTGCTCGAGGACGGTCTGGGCGCTATCCCATTCCTCGCGATGCTGGTGTTTCTCGTGGCGTTTGCGTTGTGGCGCCGTGGCATCGCGTTCGCGGTGTTCGTCGGCATCGCGCTGATGCTCATTCACTACATGGGACTGTGGCCGCAGACCGTTGCGACGCTCGCGCTCGTCGTGGCCGCGACGGTGTTCAGTCTGATTGTCGGCGTGCCGCTCGGCATCTGGGGCGCGCGAAACAAGCGCGTGGAAATGATCCTGCGCTCACTGCTCGATTTCATGCAGACCATGCCGGCGTTCGTTTATCTGATCCCTGCCGTGATCCTGTTCGGGTTGGGCCGCGTGCCTGCCGTGATCGCAACGGTCGTGTTCGCCATGCCGCCTGTCGTGCGACTCACGACGCTCGGCATCCGCCAGGTGCGCGAGGAACTGCTGGAAGCGGGCCGCTCGTTCGGCAGCACGGACGCGCAACTGCTCTGGAAAATCCAGCTGCCGAATGCATTGCCGTCCATCATGGCCGGCGTGAACCAGACCATCATGATGTCGCTTTCGATGGTCGTGATCGCCTCGATGATCGGCGCGGGCGGCCTGGGTGAATATGTGTTGAGCGGCATTCAGCGCCTCGACATCGGCATCGGCTTCGAAGGCGGGCTCGGTGTCGTGCTGCTCGCCATCGTGCTGGACCGCCTGACGGAGACGTTTGGTGCGAAGGCGAAGAAGAGAAGATCTGTCGCGAAAGTGAGCAAGGGCAGCACCACCGAAGCCGCGCATAGCTGACCAGCCGGTTACCTGCCTGCAAGTCATAGGCAGGTAACCGTGAAGGAACGGGTAGTTTCCACATCAATACGGAGTACTAACATGATTAGCGATGTTTTCAAATCACTCGTGACGAAGGTTGCGCTATCGACGGTTCTTGCCATGAGTGTCGGCGTCGGGTCTGCCGTGGCCGCGGAGCCGATCAAGATGGCGGTCACCGACTGGGCGGATGTACTCGCCACGGCCAATGTCGCCAAATACGTGCTCGAGACCAAACTGAACCAGCCGGTCAAGTTCGTCAATGCCGATATCGGCATTCAGTTTCAGGGCGTGGCGCGCGGCGATCTGGACATTATGGTGGGCGGCTGGCTGCCGGTGACGCACGCCGTGTACTACGCGAAGTACAAGAACGATCTGGACGATGTCGGCGTGATCTACACGGGCGGTAGAAACGGCTGGGCCGTGCCTGCATACGTGCCGGAGTCCCAGGTTTCGTCGATTTCCGATCTGAACAAACCGGAAGTCAAGAGCAAGCTCGACGGCACGATTCAGGGCATTGGTCCGGGTGCGGGCCTGATGCAAGCCTCGCAGAAGTCGGTTGAGGCATACAACCTGAACGGCTACAACCTGCAGTCATCGAGCGAAGCCGGCATGCTCGCTGCCGTGTCGCGTGCGTATCAAACGAAGCAATGGGTCGTGGCCACGGTCTGGAGCCCGCACTGGCTTTGGCAGAAATGGCAGATGCGCTATTTGAAGGACCCCAAGGGCACGCTGGGCGGTGAAGAGCAGATTCACGCGTTCGCGTCCAAACAGTTCGCCACGAAGTTTCCCCGCGCCGATGTGTTCTTCAAGCATTTCAAGCTGACGCTGGCTGATGTCGAAGCGATCGAGCTCGAAGGCAACAGCACGAACGACTACGCGAGCGCGGCGAAGAAGTTCGTCGACGCCCACCCGGACAAGCTGAAAGCCTGGCTGCAGCAGTAAGCCGGCGATCCGTATTCAAGGGGCAGGAAGGGCCCGCTGCCCCAGCGATTTTCAAGTTCCAGCAGGGCCTGCAAGACACGATTACTTCCTGGAGTGACCCGTGAGCGAAAACTCGTGCTTCTTTTCTGAAACGCTCCAAAGCCGTGACCCGGTCATAGCATCCGAGATCGCGCTCGAATTGCGCCGCCAGCAAACGCAGATCGAATTGATCGCCTCCGAGAATATCGTCTCGGCGGCAGTGATGGAAGCGCAAGGGACGGTGCTGACCAACAAGTATGCCGAGGGCTACCCGTCGAAGCGCTATTACGGCGGCTGCGAGCACGTGGACCGCGTCGAGGCGCTCGCCATCGACCGCGTGAAGGCGCTGTTCGACGCCGAGTACGCCAACGTGCAGCCGCATTCCGGCGCGCAGGCTAACGGTGCGGTCATGCTCGCCCTCGTGAAGCCCGGCGACACGGTGATGGGCATGTCGCTCGACGCGGGCGGCCACCTCACGCACGGCGCGCGACCGGCGCTATCCGGCAAGTGGTTCAACGCGGTGCAGTACGGCGTGAGCCCGCAGACGTACCGTATCGACTACGACGCGGTGCGCAGACAGGCGCAGGAGCACCGCCCGAAGCTCATGATCGCGGGCTATTCCGCGTATCCGCGCGCGCTCGACTTTGCGGCTTTCCGTGAAATCGCGGATAGCGTCGGTGCGCTGCTCATGGTCGACATGGCGCATATCGCAGGCATTGTCGCGGCCGGACGGCACGACAACCCGGTCAAGTACGCGGACGTGGTGACGTCGACCACGCACAAGACGCTTCGCGGTCCGCGCGGCGGCTTCATCCTCACCAACAACGCCGACATCGCGAAGAAGATCAACTCCGCCGTATTCCCCGGCCTGCAGGGCGGTCCGCTCATGCACGTCATTGCGGGCAAGGCGGTGGCGTTCGGCGAAGCGCTGCGTCCGGAGTTCGCGAGCTACATCGACCGCGTGCTGCGCAACGCCGCGGCGCTGGGCAACGTGCTGCAATCGGGCGGGCTCTCGCTCGTCACGGGCGGCACCGACAACCATCTGCTGCTCGTCGATCTTCGTTCCAAACGCATTACGGGCACGCAGGCCGAAAAAGCGCTCGAGCGCGCGGGCATCACCTGCAACAAGAACGGCATTCCGTTCGACACGGAAAACCCGACCGTGACCTCAGGGATCCGGCTCGGTACGCCTGCCGGCACGACGCGCGGATTCGGCGCGGCCCAGTTCGAGCAGATTGGCGAAATGATTCTTGAAGTGTTGGCGGGACTGGAGCGCGAGCCCGGCGGCGACGAGCAGGTCGAGCGCGCCGTGCGTAGCCGCGTGAGAGACCTGTGCCACCAGTTCCCGATTTATTCGCACGCCGACGCCCTGGCGTAAGCCAGGCGCTCAGGGCCGCGAATGCAGTGAATATCCGATTATCTGTTTGAAGATTATTGAAGAGAGGAATCAAAATGAGCTTCGAGGGCGTACATACTCCGCTGGTCACGCCGTTCAAAGAGGACGGTGAAATCGACCACGCTTTGCTCGGCAAGCATGCAGCGAATCTCGCAGGCCGCGTAGCGGGCCTTGGAATCGGCGGCACCACGGGCGAATACTATGCGTTGAGCTTCGAGGAACGCGTCAAGACGTTCAACACGGTTGCCGAGGCGGCGGGCGGCAAAACGTATCTGACCGCGGGCATCAATGCGACCACGACGAAGGAAGTGATTCGCCTTGGTCTGGAGGCGAAGCGCGCCGGTTTGTCGTCTCTGCTGGTTGCCGCGCCGTACTACGCGCAGCCGACGCAGGAGGAACTGCTCAGCCACATGCTGAAGGTGGACGACGCGCTCGACATGCCGATCATGCTGTACAACTTTCCGGCCCGCACGGGAACGGAGATCAGCGACGGCGTGCTGGCAACGCTGCTCGAGCGTCCGAACTTTATCGCCATGAAGGAAAGCACCGGCGATATTTCACATCTGCATCATCTCGTCACGCACTTCAAGGACCGGCTGGTGCTCAGTTGCGGCATGGACGACCAGGCGCTCGAATTCTTTGCGTGGGGCGCGAAGAGCTGGGTTGGCGGCGCATCGAACTTCCTGCCGGAAGCGCACACGGCGCTTTTCGACGCGTGTGTCAAACACAACGACTTCGTGCTGGGCCGCCAGCTGATGTCGCAATTGCTGCCGGTGCTCGAACTGCTCGAGCGCAGCGGCAAATTCATCCAGTACGTGCGCTACGGTTGCGAACTGGTGGGGCTGCCGGTTGGCGTGGCGCGTGCACCGCTCGGTTCGCTCACGCAAGAGGAACGCAGCGCATTTGCGCAGCTTGTGAAACCGCTGATTCGCAACGCCCAGTAACAACAGAAAATGGTCTCGAACCTGGAATTCGCGCGCTTTCCTGCGCCAGACGGCGTCAACGGGTGGTGGGAAAGTCTCCCGCCAGCGCGGCCTGCCAATACGGTGTCGGCTGAGCTTCGATACGACTGGGTCGTTGTGGGTGGCGGGATCACCGGGCTTTGTGCCGCGCGGCGGCTTGCCGAACTGGCGCCCGATGCGTCGATCGCGCTGGTCGAGGCCGATCGCATTGGGCGCACGACGGCCGGACGTAATTCCGGATTCTTCGTCGATCTACCGCATGACATCAGCAGCGAAAGCTATTCGCGCAGCGTGGCGGAGGACAAGGCCGACGTGCGTTTCCAGCGGCACGGCATCGACTACGTGCGCTCGATTGTACGCGCGCACAACATCGACTGCGATTGGCGCGACGACGGTAAATTCCACGCCAGTGTCAACAAGAAAGGGCTCGACGCGCTAAAGCATTTTGCGCAGGGGCTGACGCGCATCGACGAAGCATTCGAATGGCTCGATCAACCCGCCATTCGTGCGGTGACCGGCACGGACTTTTACCAGGGCGCGCTATTCACGCCGGGATGCAGCACGGTGCAGCCGGCGGCGCTCATGCGAGGACTGGCGGCTACGCAGCCGGAAAACGTCACGGTGTTCGAAATGAGCGCGGTGACGCAAGTCGAGCAGCGCGGCAACGAGAAAGTCCTGCATTTCGCCCGGGGAAAGATCGTCGCTAAACAAGTGATTCTCTGCACGAACGCGTACGCGGCGACGTTCGGTATTCACCCCAATGGCTTGCTGCCCGTGTACACGTTTGCGTCGATGACTCGCGTCATGAATGCCGCCGAGGTGGAAAAGCTGGGCGGCACGCGATCGTGGTCGCTGATTCCGGCGGACCCCATGGGCACGACGGTGCGCCGTCTGGCCACGGACCGTATTTGCGTGCGCAACCATTTCGCGTTCAGGCCCGGGTTGCAGGTATCGGAATCCGATCTCACGAAGGCGAAAGCGCTGCATCAACGCTCGTTCGACCGCCGGTTCCCCATGCTCAAGGGTGTCGAGCTCGAGTACACATGGGGCGGTCCGTTGTGTCTTTCGGCGAACAACGGCGCGCTGTTCGGCCGCCGCGACGACGGCATCCTGGAAGCGGTGGGATGCAATGGCCTCGGGCTGAGCAGGGGCTCTTCGTCGGGCAAGCTGATCGCCGAATATGCGCTGGGCCAGACCAACGATCTGATCCAGCAGCTTCTGAAGCAGCCGCACCCGCGTTCGCTGCCGGTTCGGCCGATTGTCGACATGGCGGTGTCGGCGACGATCTGGGCGAAGGAAATGTCGGCGGGAGCCGAGCTTTAATTAACCAAGGACACGAGATGACGACGCATCAAGAGTGGAAGCAGAAAGCAGCGGCACTATCGCTCGACGGACGGGCATTCATTGCCGGAGAGCGGTGTGGATCGGCATCGAGCGAAACGTTCGCCACGCTCAATCCCGCATCGGGCCAGGTGCTCGCGGAAGTGGCGAAATGCGGCGAAAAGGATGTGGACCACGCTGTTGCGGCCGCGCGCAATGCATTCGAATCCGGCGTATGGTCGAAGGCCGCGCCGGCGCATCGCAAGGCGGTGCTGCTTCGCCTCGCGCAACTGATCGAGGCGCATACGGACGAACTGGCGCTGCTCGAAGCGCTGGAAGCGGGCAAGCCGATCAGCGAATGTCTCGCGCTTGATATTCCCGAATCGGCAGCTTGCATTCGTTGGCATGCCGAAGTGACGGACAAGCGTTACGACGCGCTATCGCCTTCCGGCGCGGATGTCGTCAGCATGATTACACGCGAGCCGATAGGCGTAGTGGGCGCGGTGCTGCCGTGGAATTTCCCCGCGCTGATGCTGGCCTGGAAAATCGGGCCGGCCTTGTCGGTCGGCAATAGCGTGATCGTGAAGCCGGCGGAGCAAACGTCACTCTCTACGCTTCGCATTGCCGATCTCGCTCTCGAAGCGGGCGTGCCCGCGGGCGTATTCAGCGTCGTCACGGGCTTTGGGGAAAGTGCGGGACAGGCGCTGGGCCGCCATCCCGATGTTGACCTCGTTGCGTTCACCGGGTCGACGGCGACCGGCAAGCGCTTTCTGCATTATTCCGCAGACACCAATCTGAAGCGGGTGGTGCTCGAATGCGGCGGGAAGAACCCCCAGGTGATTCTGCCCGATGTCGCGAATCTCGATGCGGTCGCCGAACAGGCTGTCGCCGCGGCATTCTGGAACATGGGGGAAAACTGCAGCGCCGGCTCGCGCATTCTCGTGCCTTCGAGCAAGCGGGCGGAGCTGGTGGAGAAAGTCCAGGCTGTACTGGCGGGCTGGAGGACTGGCGATCCGCTCGACCCCGACGTCAAGCTTGGCGCGCTGATCGAACAGAAGCACTACGAGAAAGTGCTCGCACACATCGAGAAAGCGAAGGAGCAGGGCGCGCGCGCGGTGTGCGGCGGGCGTGCCGCGCTAACCGAAACGGGAGGATGGTTCGTCGAGCCCACGATCTTCGATCAGGTCACGCCGGACATGGCCATCGCGCGGGAAGAAGTGTTCGGGCCTGTCGTGTGCTTTATCGAATACGACGACGTGGAAGACGCCATCCGCATCGCGAACGACACGTGCTACGGTCTGGCCGCTTCGTTGTGGACGGATAACGTGAACAGCGCGCATAAGGTCGCTTCGCGTATCCGCGCAGGCACGGTCACGGTAAACTGTTTCGGCGAAGGTGACCTTTCGACGCCATTCGGCGGATTCAAGCAATCGGGCTTTGGCGGGCGCGACAAGTCTGTCTATGCACACGACCAGTATTGCGAGCTCAAGACCACCTGGCTGAAGCTGGCGTGAATGGGTAGCGATAAAGCGGGAGAACGGGCCGTCAGGCCCGTGCACACACGATGAAGGGGGAGCGGGTTGTTGGCGGAACGTAAGCCACGGTATGAATCACATCACTTGCCACCGGGAATACGGACTCGCACACTATTCTCATCCGAATCCCTTTATGGTTCGTGGCGCGCTTGAACGCGCCATGGGGGCACCCGTTTAAAGAGCGCAAGCCATGTTAAAGAAGCAACTATTCGCAGACAGACTCCTCGCCCAGATGCCGTCGCTGCGGGCGCTCCGGTGCTTCGTGACCGCGGCGCGATACGAAAGCTTCACCCAGGCGGCGGAGGTGCTTTGCGTCACGCAGGCCGCAATCAGCAGACAAATCAAGGAGCTGGAAGATTCGCTCGATGTCGCGCTGTTCGAGCGCACCGGCCGGCATATCGCGCTGACCGATGCGGGACGCATCCTGTACAACGCGTCGTACCTCTCCATCATGAATATCGCCGAGGCGGCGGAGGCAGTGCGCCGCACGGACCGGCACGCGTTGACGATTTGCGTCTCCCATACGTTCTCGGCCCTGTGGCTGTCGCAGCGCCTGCCGGCGTTTCGCGAGCGCTTTCCAGAGATCCAGCTGAATGTGATGGTCACCGAGCACTTCATGGAGTTGGACGAACTCATGGAGCCCGACATCATCATCACGAAGAATCCACCGCGTGAGCCGGAATACGAGGTGGAGCCGTTATTTCATGATGTCGTCTACCCGGTTTGCAGCCCGACGTTTTACGACCGGCATTTTCGCGGCAAGAAACTCAAGCCGCTCGATCTGCTTTCGCAACCCACGTTGAATCTTTCGTTGCTCGGGCGCGCCCAGGTTTGTGAACACGTGGACTGGCGCGTGTGGCGCAACTGGTTTCAGCAGGGCGACGGCACGGACATCCTGACTGAAAACCGACATCTGGAGAGCAACGACTATCGGCTTCTGGTCGCGCAGGCGGAAGCCGGCGAAGGCACGCTGCTGGGCTGGCACCACTTACTCCACCATCAGGTCGAGCAAGGCCGGCTGATACGGCCAGTGCCCGATGCGCTCGTCTTTAGAGACCGCTACCACTATTTGATTACGCACCGGAACGCGCGGCCCCGTACCGAGTATCTGCAGTTTCGAAACTGGCTGACCGAAGAAGCCGGCACAATGATGCGCGACTGGCTCGACGCCGGCGTTGCGGTCACAGGCTAACGGGTAGCAAATAACAGGTTTCGACCGTATCGATTGTTTGAAATGTATTTGCACAGGCGGCCCCATGGTTCACCCCACGATTGACAGCGAAGCCACGGCCACAAGGCGGCTGCGTTTCGGGATCGTGCTATTGCCCAACTTCACGTTGACCGCCTTTTCCGGCTTCGTCGACCTGCTCAGGCTCGCAAGCGACGAAGGCGATATGAGCCGGCCGGTGCGGTGCTCATGGACCATCGTCGGAGAAAATCTCGTGCCGGTTCGCGCGAGCTGCGGCATCCAGATCACGCCGTGGACGACTTTCGAGGAGGCCGAGCCGTTCGACTATGTCGTGATCGTAGGCGGACTGCTGCATTCGGGGCCGCCGGCCAGCGACGCGACTCTCGCCTTCATTCGCGCCATGGCCGAGACGCCGGCCACGCTCGTCGGACTCTGCACCGGGGCATTCGCGCTCGCGAGAGCCGGCGTGATGAACGGATATCGCATATGCGTGAGCTGGTTCCACTACTGGGATTTCGTGGAGCGCTTCCCGCAAGTCGATGAGCGTGACCTCGTTGCCGACCGGCTCTTTGTGATCGACAGAAGACGCATTACGTGTTCGGGCGGCCGTGCGTCGATCGACGTTGCCGCGGCGATTCTGCTGCGCCATGTCGAGGCCACCATCGTGCGCAAGGCGCTGCGTATTCTGCTCGTGGACGATGCGCAAAAAGGCAATGCGCCGCAACCGCATCCTCCGGGTCTCGAGCCCGCCACGCATCCCAAGGTCAGGCGCGCGATTCTGCTGATGGAGCAGCACGTGGGTCAGCCGCTGAGTCTGCCGGATCTGGCGCATCGGCTCGATGTTTCGGTGCGCCAGCTCGAACGCCTTTTCACGACGGAGACCGGCAAATCTCCGGGCGCATACGCGCGGCAGATTCGCCTGCGCATGGCGTCGTGGCTGTTGACGAGTTCGGACCGCACCGTTGCGGATATCGCGTCGTCATGCGGTTTTTCCGACGCTTCGCACCTCGGCCGCGAGTTCCGCAAGGAGTTTGGCGCGTCGCCCAACGAATATCGCACGACGCGGCTGCCGAGTTCGCATGAGGCGCTACTGGGCACGCCGGAGCCGGATACGCCGTTGCCTGCTGACTATGTCGAGGCACCCGCTCAGCAACTGGGCGCGCCGTAACAAGCGCGACGTGCGGCGCTGAATGCCGCACGTCGGGCCGGGCCCGCGTCAAGCCAACGCTTTGGCGTGATACGCCATATGCTCGCCGATAAAGCTGGCGATGAAGTAGTAGCTGTGGTCGTAGCCTTCGCGAATATTGAGGTGGAGCGGATGTCCCGCTTTCTCGCAGGCCGCCTGCAGCAGTTCCGGCCGCAACTGCGTGCTCAGGAAATCGTCGCCGCCGCCTTGCTCCACGAGTAGCGGCAGCTTTTCGCTCGCGCTTTTGCCCCCGTTAGCGACCAGATCCACGGCGTCATACTGCTGCCACGTTGCGCGGTCGTCGCCAAGATAGGCGGCAAGCGCCTTTTGTCCCCACGGCACCTGGCTTGGCGCGACGATTGGCGAGAACGCGGAGACGCTGCGATAACGGCCCGGATTGCGCAGCGCAACGACCAGTGCGCCGTGCCCGCCCATCGAGTGCCCGCTGATCGAGCGTGCGTCGCTTGCCGCAAACCCGGCCTCGACAACGGCCGGCAATTCGGTGACCACGTAGTCGTACATGCGGAAGTGCTTCGCCCACGGTTCGCGCGTGGCGTTCACGTAGAAGCCTGCACCCTGGCCGAGATCGTAGTCGGGTGAATCGGCCACGTCGCCGCCGCGCGGACTCGTATCTGGCGCGACGACGATGATCCCGTGTTCCGCCGCGTAGCGTTGCACGCCTGCCTTGGTGATGAAGTTTTGTTCGGTGCAGGTCAGGCCCGAAAGCCAGTACAGCACGGGGCATTTCTGCCCGCGCAACGCGGCCTCGGGCAGATAGATACCAAACTTCATTTCGCCACCCACGGTGGAAGAGGCGTGCTTCCACACCTCCTGGCTGCCGCCGTGGCTGACGTGTTTTTCAATGCGCTCCATAAGCGTTTCAGGCCTCCCGGTAAGTGCCTTTGGCCTTCGCGGCCTGGGTGGAGAGAAGATCCATGAGCGTGGGGCTCAGGCAGTCGTACGGCTCGAGGCCCTTGTCGCGCAGCGTTTGGCGCACGTCGGCCATGGCCGAAGGCGGCGTGCCGCTCTCGATGATCGAGGAGACAAAGGCCGCAAAGCCGGGGCCGTCCCAGCCCGCTTCCTTCGACAGCTCGGTGTGAATGAAGTCGAGCCCGTAGAACGCGTGGTCCTTGTTCTCGATGCGGCCATACAGATGCGTGCCGCAGCCGGTACAGGCATGCCGCCGGATCGTGGCCTTCTCGTCCACGACCTTCAGCTTTTCCCCGTGCGCCGTGACCGTCAACTTGTCGCGCGGCACGACGCCGACGACGGAAAACAGCGCGCCTGCGGGCTTCCAGCACTGGGTGCAGCCGCAGGCATGGTTGAACAGGACCTGCGAGTCAATGCGGACTTCGACCGGGTCTTGTGCGCACTGGCAGCGCAGCGTGCCGCCTGCGAAATTCTCGGCGCCTTTCTGAATGCCGCGATCAACCGTTGGGTGAATAGCTGAGGCCATGGTCTCTCTCCTTCCTTGCGTGTCAGTAATGAACGACGGTCCGGATCGATTTGCCCTCGTGCATCAAGTCGAACGCTTCGTTGATGCCCGAAAGCGGCTTTGTGTGCGTGACGAACGGCGCGAGCTGGATCTTGCCTGCCATCGCGTCTTCGACCATGCCCGGCAACTGCGAGCGGCCTTTCACGCCGCCAAAGGCCGTGCCCAGCCAGCGGCGGCCGGTCACGAGCTGGAACGGCCGCGTGGAGATTTCCTGACCCGCGCCCGCCACGCCGATCACGACCGACTGGCCCCAGCCGCGGTGCGCGCATTCGAGCGCCGCGCGCATGACGTTGACGTTGCCGATACATTCGAAGCTGTGATCCACGCCCCAGCCCGTCATGTCGACGATCACCTGCTGAATGGGCTTTTCGTGATCCTTGGGGTTCACGCAGTCGGTGGCGCCAAAGGCGCGCGCCAGATCGAATTTGCCCGGATTGGTGTCGACGGCGATGATGCGGCCGGCCTTGGCGAGCTTCGCGCCCTGGATAACCGCGAGCCCGATGCCGCCCAGACCGAATACGGCGACGGTATCGCCTTCCTGCACCTTGGCGGTGTTCTTCACCGCGCCCAACCCCGTGGTCACGCCGCAGCCGAGCAGGCACACTTGCTCGGGATTGGCTTGCGGGTTGATCTTCGCGAGCGACACTTCGGCCACCACGGTGTACTCGCTGAACGTGGAGCAGCCCATGTAGTGGTAGAGGGGCTGGCCGTTGTAGCTGAACCGGCTCGTGCCGTCGGGCATCACGCCCTTGCCCTGGGTCGCGCGCACGGACACGCACAGATTGGTCTTGCCGCTCTTGCAGAAGAGGCACTCGCCGCATTCGGCGGTGTAGAGCGGGATCACGTGGTCGCCGGGCTTCACGCTTGTCACGCCTTCGCCCACTTCCACGACGATCCCGGCGCCCTCGTGGCCGAGCACGACGGGGAAGAGGCCTTCGGGGTCGTCGCCCGAGAGCGTGAAGGCGTCGGTGTGACAAACACCGGTATGCGTGATCTTCACCAGCACCTCGCCCTTGCGGGGCGGTTCGACGTCGATCTCGACGATCTCGAGGGGCTTGCCCGGCGCAAACGCTACTGCAGCACGCGATTTCATAGTAGTCCTGTAAAAAAAGGGTTCAGCCAAATCGGGGCGGGAAAACCCGCGGTGAGTTAGCGTAAGTAGGTTCGAACGAGGGTCACGACATCGTCGATTGATCCCGGAGATTCCGCTGATCCTGCAAGGTGGGTGAACTCTTCGCGCAGGTGGCTTTCGAGCACACCGGCCATCACGCCATTGATCGCGCCGCGAATCGCCGCCAGTTGCTGGAGCACGGGCGCGCAGTCGGCGCCTTCCTCCAGCGCGCGCTCGAGCGCGTCCAGCTGGCCGCGAACCCGGCGCACGCGCGTGAGCACGCGCTTCTTTTCTTCGGGGGAATGAGGCATGACCGCATCGATAATGGGGATACTGTGGGGCAGTATAGGGCAATACTGCTGGGGAGTATACGTTTGCATCGATTTTGCTGCTGGAATGCCAGTTGAATAGCGGGGCTGTTCCCGCAGGGCATGCGGCGCATAATGGACGCGCGTACCGCCCGAGGAGGCGACTCATGGCGACGAAGCGAACAAGAAGCCAGAAAAGAGAGCACGACCCCGTGGCGCCCAGGCAGATCGCGCTGGCATTGCAGGGCGGCGGGATGCACGGCGCGTTCACATGGGGTGTGCTCGACCGCCTGCTCGAAGACGAACGGCTCGCGATCGAAGGCGTGAGCGCGACCAGCGCCGGCGCCATGAACGGCGCGGTGCTCGCGTATGGGCTCATGAAGGGCGGTGTGGGCGGCGCGCGCGAGGCGCTCGATCGCTTCTGGCATGCGGTTGCCGAGTCGGCCGAACGCTACAACCCGCTGCGCTGGGTGCCGTGGCTCAAGGGCTCGCACAGCTTTGGGCTCGATCATTCGCCGCTCTATGCGGTTGCCGACATGATGCTGCGCGTATTCTCGCCTTATCAGTTCAATCCGGGCAACCTGAACCCGTTGCGCGAGGTGCTGGAAAGCCAGGTCGACTTTGCCGCGCTGCGCAAGGCCTGCCCCATTTTGCTGTACCTGTGCGCAACCAACGTGGAGACAGGCAAGATACGCCTCTTCACGGGTGAGGATATCTGCGCGGACGCCGTGCTCGCCTCCGCATGCGTGCCAACGCTGTTCCATGCCGTCACGGTCGCGGGCGAGCACTACTGGGACGGCGGCTATATGGGCAACCCGGCCATTTATCCGCTGATCTATCACTGCAAGACGCGCGACGTGGTGATCGTCCACATCAACCCGCTCGTGCGGCCAGGCGTGCCGGTCACGGCGGCGGACATTCTGAACCGCATCAGCGAAATCAGTTTCAACTCGTCGCTCATGCGCGAAATGCGTGCCATTGCCTTCGTGACGGAGTTGATCCAGCAACACAAACTCGCTCAGGACGAGATGAAGGAAATGCTGATCCATTCGATCCGCTCCGACGCCGCCATGTGTGCGCTCAGCGTGTCGAGCAAATACAACGCGGATTGGGATTTTCTGTGCGAGCTGCGCGACAACGGCCGCAAGGAAGCCGACGCCTGGCTCGCGCAGCACTACGCGGACATCGGTCAGCGCTCGAGCATCGACATTCGCAAGGAATTTCTCTGAAAATCGCGCAGTGCGCAAAGGAGCAGCGGTGAACAGCACGCAGGAACGCTTCGTCGCGTTATGGTCGCGCAGTGGGGGCGCGAACGCGGAGAGCGTCTGCGCCGATCTCGTGCGCCGCTATGGGGAACCGGGGCGGCACTATCACACGTTGCAGCACGTGCGCCGTTGCCTGCGCGATTTCGATCTGGCGCGCGAGGTCATTGCGCATGGCGATCTCGTGGAACTCGCGTTGTGGTGCCACGACGTGATCTATGTTCCGGGTGCCAAGGATAACGAACAGCGCAGTGCGGACTGGCTTCGGCGCTGCGCCGCCGATCGCATTGCGACATGCGAGCGCATTTGCGAAGCGATTCTCGCGACCTGTCACAACCGCGTTCCCGATGATCTCGATGCGTGCTTCGTTTGCGACATCGATCTCGCGTCACTCGGCGCGCCGCGCCGCCAGTTTTGTGACAACGGTGTGCGCTTGAGAGCCGAGCGCCCGGACCTCGACGAGCACGCGTACGCCGTGCAGGAGCGAAAGTTGTTGCAAGGCCTGCTTGCGCGGCCGCGCATTTACCTGACCGATTATTTTCACTCGCAGTGCGAGGCGGCGGCACGCGAGAATCTCACGTGGCGCCTCGCGCAGCCTCTGCCGGGCGCTGCGTCATGAGGTCAGATACGCAATTCAGGATTTCCTGACCCAAAATTCAGCAAATCTCCGCGCCAATTTACGGCTTAATCGCATTTAGCCGTGCCGCACCCATGCCGTTATGCCAGTCATGATGCAAACGAGCGAGAGCACCGTATGCGTATCCATCCTGCGAACCTGGAACACGTGTGATCATGACCGGTAGCAAAGACATGCTGAGCGTGCTCAGGTCGCAAGTGGCGGAAACGACCATCAAGATTTCGCAGCTCGCGGCCAGGTCGCTGGTCATGCAAAAATTCATCGAGCTGGCGTTGCCGAAACTGACACCGGCGCAATGCGGCGAGATCCATGGGGCGCTCAGGCAAGTGCTCGAAGACGTCATGTCGGTGATGGACGATGTCGCGCTTCCCGGCGCCTATCACGCCGCGTTTCTCGACAAGACCAACGAGATGCTGCGTGCGCTCGAAAAGCGCGAGGCAAATGAGCCATAGCTACCTGAGTTCGTTGTCGGCGGGCAGGTCGCGGCTAACGACATCTTGCGTTTCGCTGAATACGATACGAACCCTCGAACCCGTTCCGTCCCGGCTTTCGATATGAAACTGCGCGCCGATCATTCGCGCGCGCTCCTGCATGCCCTGCAGCCCATACGAATTGCCGCGGATCGCGTTCGCCACATCGAACCCGTTTCCGTCGTCGTGAACCTCGAGTTCGAAATGATGGTGGGTGCAACGCAGGACGACTTCGGCACGCGAGGCCTGCGCGTGCCGGCTGACGTTGGTGAGCGCCTCCTGCACGATGCGGAAAACAGCGGTGGCGCGGTCGTCGCTCACGGAAGGTTCGCGGCCTTCGAGCCGGAACGTGCAAACCGTTGCATTGTGGCGGGTGAAGTCCTGAACGAGCCATTCGAGCGCGGAAAGGAGTCCGAAGTTCAGTGCGGCCGGCCGCAGGTGACTCGCGACGTTGCGTACGATGTCGATGGTCCGCTCGGCCAGGCTTCCGATATCGCCGACCTTTTGCTTCCACTCGGCGCCCTGACTCAGCGCGAGCTTGAGCAAAGCAACGTTGATCTTGATGGCGGTGAGCAATTGCCCCAGCTCGTCGTGGATGGTCATGGCGATCTGCCGCCGCTCTTCTTCACGGATCGATTCCTGATGGGACGAGAGCTGCCGCAGCTGTTCGCGCGAATGCCGCAGCAACTGCTCGGTTCGCGTGCGTTCGCGAACTTCCTCCTCGAGTTGATCGCGATGGCGAGTGAGTATCTCCATTGCGTGCTTGCGCCCGGAGATATCGGTCAGCTGTCCTTCTAGGCATTGTGGTCCCGCGCCGTCGTAGCGTATGCCGCGGGCGTTGAGCTGGCACCAGACCGTGGTGCCGTCGGCGCGAGTCAGCTCGATTTCGATCCCCGCGATCTTGCCGGCGATTTGCAGCATGGCGAACAGTTGCGTCGTGTTTTCGCCGGAGAATGACGACGGGGCATGCACTGCGCACGCGTTATCGCCAAGCGCTGCCTTCATGCCCTGAACGTCGCGATAGCCGAGCAGTTGAGCCATCGCGGGATTGGCGTCGCGCAGCTTGCCATTGCGATCGAGTACGAAGAAGCCTTCGAGTGAATGCTCGATGATGCTGCGGTATTTGCGCTCGCTCTCTCTGAGCGACGCGGTCGAATCGCTCAGGCGTTCGGCCATTACGTTCACGCGCGCCGCCAGCCGGCCAAGTTCGGCACTGGATTCGATTGCGCACCGGCTGTCCAGATCGCCGCTTGCGATGCGGTCGACCATGTCCTCCAGACGCCGGATGGGTTCGCGCACCAGGTGCTTGATCAGCAGAAAGGTCGTGACGTACACCACGGCGAGCACGAGCGCGAGGGTGCCCAGCACCGCCGCGCGTGCGGTCGCGAATCCCCGGTCGGCAGCGGCCCTCGTCAATACCACGCGCACTTCGCCGATCTTTTCGGGCGGCGCGTTGCCGGGCGGCGTGAATTCGATCGGCCGCACGCGAACCACGCGCCCCCGCGGGTCGGGCATCGGCGCGTTGCTCGCGTCGGCGAGCACGCCATAGTTAATCGCTGTAACGGTGAAGCTCACCACCTCGGGATTCGGTTTCAGCACGTTCAGTTGTCGCGCAATCGCCTCGCGATCGACATTCCACAGCGGCTGCGCAAGCGATTGACTCAGCAGATCGGCAATGCGGTTCGCGCGATCGTCGAGTTCCGCGATCCGGCGTTCGCGCGCATGCTCGAGCAGGAAGAAAGCCGACGTGCCCGCCACCAGCGTACAGAGCACCAGCAGCGAGAGCACGAGTTGCGCGTGCAGGCTGCGTGGAAAGCGTAATCGGGAAAGGGCCTGCAAAGGGGCTTGCAGCGGGGTTTGCAACATCAGGCGGCCTTTGAAGCGGAATTGAGCAGGGCGTCGAGATCGAACGTGTAGGCGCCTGTGCGCCGGCTTTGAAGGCGTGAAAAGCCGCTGAAATCGAGGGCCGTGCGGCCTTGAAATGCAATCTCGGCGTAACGCTGCGCGTCGCTGCCGTCTAGCACTTTCAGATAGTCGAGCCGCTGACGCGGTCCGCCGACTTGCGCAAAGTCCGCGCCATAATGGTAGTCGTGAAGGAGGACCATCGCGCAGGCGCCGATGAACTGGTCCCCCGCCACGATCGCGGCCAGCTCGCCGCGCACGACCGACGCCACGGCTTCGGGCAGTGCGCCCAGGCCGCCAACGATGGTCGAAAGATGCCGCTCCCGCACCGCGCTCAATGCGCCGAGCGTCATCGAATCGTTAGCAGCCCAGAGGATGTTGGCGTCCGGATAGCGTGAGAGCAGCACACGTGCCTTGTCGCGCCCGTCGGAAAAACTCCAGTCGCCATAAACAAGCTGGTCGATACGGTCCTGCGGCCGGCGCGCCAGCGCGGCTTGCACGCCCGCGGCGCGCTGCGCCGAAACAGGCGTGGCGGGATCGCCCGTAATGCCGATCACGCGTGCCGGCGCGCTGCCGTTCAAACGGCTCAGGTAGTCCATGAGCCGAAAGCTTCCGCGCTCGGCATCGGCGGTGACGGTGCCGATCCAGTTCGCGATCCGGCCGCGCTCGTTGCCCGTTTGCGCGCGCTGGGCCTCGGTCAGATCGTTGTGGATCAGCAGCACCCTGGCTCGCGAGCGCGCCAGCGTTTGCAGCATCTGGGGCGCGGCCATCTTTTCGTTGACGATCACCACATAGTCGGGGGCGGCCGAACGCGCGGCCACCGCTTCGGCCTGGCGCAGCATCAGCAGATGATCGCGCTGGGCGTAAAGCACTTCCAGCTGCATGCCGAAACGTCTTGCCGTCGTGGCCATGAAGCGCGACACGAGTTGCCAGTGCTGGCCTGTATCGTGTTCCACGCTTTCGCCCGGATTCAGAAATACGACGCTTGCCGGCGGACGGTTGACTGGCAACGCCATGCTCGAGCGCATCATCATGAGGCTCGCGCCTATGCCGACGCATTGCGCGATCATCTGTCTTCTGTTCATACGAAATCAGCGTATGCCATGCGCGGCATTGTGTGGAACGGAAGGGGCGGTCGCGCGCAGCATAGCGCGACGTAATCTCGCCGACAATCCGCTTTACTTCGGGCGAGCGTCATGATTGAACGCAGAGATTCAAGGGCGCGATTGGCGATCGCAGCCTGATGTTCAGGATTTCCTGACACGAAATTCAGCATTCCCCTTGGCCGTTTGCAGTCGTGGACGACTGCACGCGATCATTGGCGGGCTCATCATGACGTCAGCACATTTCGAAGCGGCAGAGGCGACGCGCGATGATTTCCGAGTGGGGCGACGGTCTGGCGCGCGTTCAGGACGTGAACACGATCTGCACGCGGCTGTTCGATACGTGGTGCGAATCGCGCAATCTCACGCCGTTGGCTTATCTAATGCACTGCTGGCCGCTGCTGGACAGCCGCGCCGGCACGCTACGTCGTTTGCAGGAAAGCATGAAAGACTTGCGCCGCAACCATGCGGACAAACTCGATCTGTATGCGTTGTCCGCGCTTGGCGAACTCGCTCGCAGTCTCGATGAACTGATCGACCGTGCGGAAACCTCCATGCGTCAGTCGTTCGCCACGTAGCGCACGCAGGGTTAGCGGGGGCGGGGCGACGTATTACCTGCATACGTGAGAAAGGGTTGCCGAAGGGCCATGGCTTCGGCAGCGAGGACAATACAAAGGAACCAGGGCCGGAGCGACCGTGGGCATGATGACTGATTCGCAGGCCACGACAGCGAGCCTCTGCACGATTCTGGTCGCAGGCGCTACGCCGAACGAGACCCGTTTGATCGCCGATCATCTCGTATGGGAAGGCTTTCAGGTGCTCGCGGCGAACAACGGGCTCGAAGTGCTGGAGCGCTCGTGCATGTCCCAGCCTGAACTGATTTTGCTCGATGCAGAGGCCGCTTGCGTGAGCGCCCTGGCCACCTGCCGCAGCCTGAAGTCGGACGAGCGCACGCGCGATATACCGGTGGTGCTCATGATGCCGGCAAGCAAGCATCGAGACCTGTCCGATGGGTTCCGGGCCGGCGCAGCCGACCATGTACGCAAGCCCGTGCACGTCGAAGAACTGATGGCCAGCGTGCGCACGCATATCGCGTTGCGCTCGGCCCACCAGCGGATCGCAATACAGCAGCGCCGCCTGCAGGCGTGCGAAACGCGCTTTCGCGCCATCGTCGAATCGGGCCCGGTGGCGATGGGCATCACCTCGATGCCCGACGGCCATCTGCTCTATTCGAACGCGCGGTTTCGCGAGTTGTTTCGCGTGGATGAAGCGGCGTGCGCGAACGTCAATATTGTCGACTTTTACGTCGATCCGAAGGATCGCGACCGGCTGGTGCGCTGTCTCGCCGCGCAAGGCAGCTTCGGCGACGCGGAGGTGAGACTGCGCCGTCCGGACGGGACGCAGTTCTGGGCCATGGCCACAGCGCGGTTGTCCAACTACGACGGCGCGCCTGCCATTTACGTGGGCCTGCATGACATTTCCGGCCGCAAGCGCGTGGAGGACGAACTCGTGCGCGCGCGCGAGCAGCAGCGCGCACTGTCGGCCTATCTGGAAGGGATGCGCGAAGACGAACGCAAGCGCAGCGCGCGGGAGATCCAGGACGAACTGGGCCAGTTGCTGACCGCGCTGAAAATGGATGTCTCGCTGTTGAGGATGCGGCTCACCGACGATCCAGAGGCGATCGGCCGGGCCGACGACATGCGCGAACTGGTCGAAGGCACGATCTGGATGGTCCGCAACGTGGCCAGCCACCTGCGGCCCGCCGCGCTCAATTTCGGCCTTGTTTCGGCGCTCGAATGGCTGACCGGTCAATGGAGCCGGCACAACGCCATGCCTTGCGAACTGCACACTTCGAGTGGCGAGCCCGCGTTGCCGGACACCCAGGCCACGGCGCTCTTTCGCATCGTGGAGGCCGCATTGACGAACGTCGCGCGCCACGCGGCGGCGCAGCGCGTCGAGGTCACGCTCATCGCAGGGCCCGGTTCGCTCGACTTGCGTGTTCGCGACGATGGCCGTGGATTCGACGTGGCGGCCGCGTATGCGAAGTATGCTTACGGTCTGCTTGGCATGACCGAGCGTGCGAGGCTGATTGGTGGTACGTTGAGAATCGACAGTCAGCCTTGCAAAGATCCCACCATTGGTATTGCGTCCGGCACCACGATTTCGATTCATGTTCCGCTCGAAAACAACCATGATCAGGATACTTATCGCCGATGACCATGCCATCGTGCGTGGCGGACTCAAGCAGATCCTCGCGACGACTGCCGACATGGTCGTGACGGCGGAGGCCGGGCAGGGTTCGGAGGTGATCGAAAAGCTGCGGACCTGCGAAGTCGACCTGTTGCTGCTGGACATGACGATGCCGGGCATCAGCGGCGTCGATCTCATCCGCCGCGTGCGCGCCGAGGAGCCTGCGTTGCCGGTGCTCGTGCTCAGCATCCATAACGAAGCGCAGGTCGCGTCGCGCGCGCTGCGGGCGGGCGCCACGGGCTATGTGACGAAGGACAGCGATCCTGACGTGCTGCTGGCCGCGATTCGCAAGCTCGCGGACGGCGGGCGCTTTATCGACCCGAAGCTCGTCGACGCCATGGTGTTCGAGAAGCACTCGGGCGACGTGCCTCCGCACGAGGTGCTCTCCGACCGCGAATTCCAGGTGCTGCAAATGCTCGCGTCGGGCAAGAGCATCAACGACATTGCCGACGCGTGCGCACTCAGTGCCAAGACGATCAGCACGCACAAGATGCGGCTCATGCAAAAGCTCGGCCTGGGCAATAACGCCGAGGTGATCCGCTATGCGATCCGGCACGGTCTGGTTGGTGAGTAGACGGCGGCCATGCGCGGCGAGAAGGAAATCCTGACAAGCGAACCAGCCATTCCCGAGGGAACTATCTACCCGTCCCGATGGCGGCCGGTTCAGCGGCTGCCTACGATGATCTCACGTGAAGCGTGGGGGAAAGCGATGGCGGTGCGGCAGTCGTTAGGGGCAGCGGTCGTGAAGTGGCTGAACCCCACCAGCAGACAGACAGTGCGGGTCGTGACGGTGCATCGCGCGCCGTCCGGGCGGATTGCGAGCGTGTTCATCGAGGCGCAGACCACGGACGGGCCACGCGCGCTGTTTTTCTTCCGCCATCCCGACCGTGGGTGGCAAGTGTTTCCCCCCGACGTCCTGCGTCCTTCGATGGGGTGGCGCGCGGAGTGACAGGAAATTAGCGGCAGTTGAGCCGCGAGCGGAGATTGCGTATGGAAGAGATCGCGCCGGACGAATCGCCGTCCCAATACGAAACGAAACTCCGCGACTGGATGAGCAAGTGGTACGACCACGCTGTAGCGCAAGGGCTCGTGCGTCCGCCGTTCCTGCTCGACGACGCCAAGGCCGAGCGCCTCGAAGGCTATTTCGTTGCCGGGCTGACACCCTCGGAGGGTGCGCAGGCTTTCTTTGGTCCTGCGCACTGAAGCCTTCGTGATGTGGCGTCGCGCTCAAGCGCCTGCGTGCAGACGCTCGTCGTTGAGCCGATCCAGCAAGTGTCGAAGGCGGCAGGCCTGGGCGGGCATGATCTCCGGCGTGGACGCGATTCGCTGGACGCGCGCGAGCCAATAGCGGCGGCCGAACACGGCGATGTTGTCATCGACGGTGATGGCGGTTTCCAGGTGCGTGATGGCCGCATCGAGGTTTTTCGCCGTATAGGCACTTTGTCCCCGAGCCCCGCCTTTAGCGTCCTCGCGTGTCGTCACGCCTGTCACATCTGGATTGACGGACTGTGGTCGCTGGAATGTTTCTTGTTCAATTGCAATTATCATTATTTTGCCTTGCCGTCGAATATCTCTGCCGTGCGCGCGCGAATTACGTTTTGCGATTTGCATCGCGACCCCGTCGTGATTTCGATGCGCGCGTGTTGCCGTTCATTCCGGTCCCGGATGACGGAAGTAAGCAACGATCGCGCCAACGCTGCGCAGCCCCATGGCGAAGGGCTCCGGTAGCGAGTGAGAGGGTGGCGCAGGACGATTTCGTCCGCAGAGATGGCCGGGAGTGGACGATTTCGTCCAGGTCCCGGCGTAACTGTGCAGCGTGGTTTATCGGGGTGACTTATCTGCGTGACTTAGCCGCCCGCGGCAGTTCCCTGGTCGCTCGCTTCGCGAGACGCTTCCTGGCGCAGTTCGGCCAGCAACGCCATGGCGAGCGCAATACGGCTGGTGGAATCCGCCGTCTGGTCCCGCAGCCCGCGAGCGAGCGTGTCGACTGCTTCGGCGCGGCGGCCGGTGGCGCGCAAAAGGTCGGCCAGATAGTGCGCGGCCTCCACGCGCGCGGGCACCGACCCGAACGCGAGCGCCGTAGAAAGGGCGGTGCGCAATCCCTGCTCGGCGGACGTGAGATCGCCGAGCGCCCACTGCGCCCGCGCGCGCGTGACCAGCAGCTCGCCAAGATGGGCGCGCTCCTGGCGCGCGAGGGTTTCGTCGACTGCGGCGGCCAGCATCGCTTCGCATTGCTGAGCGCGGCCGGAACGCAGCAGCAGTTCGCCGTGCCGCCACATCTTGAAGGAATAGAACAGCGCGCCGCCGTTGCAGAC
The DNA here is from genome assembly GCF_905220155.1 of Paraburkholderia sp. J7. Taxonomy (NCBI): domain Bacteria; kingdom Pseudomonadati; phylum Pseudomonadota; class Betaproteobacteria; order Burkholderiales; family Burkholderiaceae; genus Paraburkholderia; species Paraburkholderia sp. J7. Next base: position 246,018 of record NZ_CAJMYZ010000012.1, read on the forward strand.
CATGTGGTTGTCGTAGCCGTCGAGCATGACGGCTTCGGCTTCCGTGTTCATGCCTAGCTCGCTGAGATGGCAGCCGCGGAGTATCTGCCCCATGCCGCGATAGAACGTGAAGCCGTTGGCGATCGACACCGATTCGAGTTCGCTTGCGAGCGGCCCGCGCCGCGCCTGATCGTCGAAAAGGCACGCGAGCCACGCGGCGCCCTGCAGATTGACGGCGTGCGCCAACGCATGCGTGCCCGGCTCGCTCGCGCGCAGGATCAGCATTTCCATCGCGCGCCGCGCTTGCGCGAACTCGCCGATCTGGTAGGCGGCCAGCCCCTCGAAGGTCAGCGCGAGGCTTGCCAGATCGATGCCCTGCGAGCCCGTGCGCACATCGTCTCGCGTCACGCCGAGCAGATGGCCTCGTGCGAGGCAGGCAAGTGCTTCTTCGCTGTCGCCGAGCCAGTAAAGGGTGTTGGCCATCGCAACGTGTGCTTCGTCGAGCGACACGCGCTCCCCGCTGTTCTGGGCGCGCTGCAGCATCTCCTGTGCACTCGCGCGCGCCTGCTTGAGTTGAAGCGTCGTCAACTGGGTGGTCCACACGCCGAACTGGATGGCGGCGATTTCGCCAGGTTCGCAGATCCCTTCGCCGATCTCGAGCGCCGCGGCGTAGCACGCCGTTGCTTCCGCGTACAGCCAGCCGTGCACGCTGCGCAGGCTCATGCCAAGCAGCCGGTAGGCGTCGAACTGGGCGCGCCGCGTGGCGGCCTCGTCGCGGCTTGTCTGCAGCACATCGAGGCAACGCCGCAAATGCGCAATGGCCTCGGAAAAGCGCGATGCTTCGATCAGCGCGCGTGCATGTTCGAGACTCTTGTGCGCTTCGCGATGGTCTTCCTCGCGCGACTTGAGGCGCCGCTCGACCGTCTTGCGCCCGACACCGAGCAAACTGGCGGCGGCGCTCTTGTTCCCCGCGGTTCGCTCCAGCGCGCGGTCGATGAGGAGGTCTTCGGCGGCGGCGAGCTTGTCGCGTCCCTCGAGTTGCAGCAGCATGTCGGCGAGCGCCGCGCGCGAAACCGCTCCGGCCGTTTCGCTGAGAAGAAACGGCTCCAGCGTGTCTTCATCGATCAGTGGCTTTTCGGCGAGCACGCTTAGCTGACTGATCAAATTGCGCAATTGCCGGATATGGCCCGGCCACGCATGCCGGCCGAGCCGCCTGAGGGCGGCCGGCGAAAACTCGATGCGGCGCGCTTGTTGCGCGGCGAAATGGGCGACGAGCGCAGGCATGTCCTCGACGCGCTGGTCGAGCCCGGGCACGGCCAGCACGAACACCGCGAGCCGGTAAAACAGGTCCTCGCGAAACAGCCCCTGGTGCGCCAGTTCGCGCAGATCCCGGTGAGTCGAGGCGACCACTCGGCCCTCGAAACGCAGGCTCGACGAGCCGCCGACCGGGCGGAACGTCCGCGTTTCGAGTGCGCGCAGGAGCTTGGGCTGCAGCGCGAGCGGCAACTCGCCGATCTCGTCGAGCAGCAGCGTGCCTTTGCCGACCTGCTGCAAGAGCCCCGGGCGCGTCTCGCCGGCGCCGGTAAACGCGCCTTTGACATGCCCGAACAGTTCCGCTTCGACGAGATGCTCGGGAATCGCACCGCAGTTGATGTCGACGAACGGTTGATCGTGGCGCGCGCTGCGCGTGTGCACGCGGCGCGCGACCCCTTCCTTGCCCGACCCGGTGGGCCCGATGATGAGCAACGCGTGATCGGTGGGCGCGACGCGGTCGATCATCCTGACCAGCTGACGAAACGCCGGCGCCTCGCCAATGAACGCATCGTCGCTGGCCTTTTCTCCGGAAAGCGGAACGAAGGGGAAGGTACTCATTGCCTCGTGGGCTCCCGATAAACGCGTGGCATTTTTTTGTGTTTGTTCCGGCGATGACGATCGGTGACGGCGCATCGATCCCGCGCGTGCACCCGCCCTCCGGCTATCGATTCGAACGCGGACAGCGCAATCACAGTGTGTCCGAAAAAACCAACTAGAACCTGCAGTTTTCGAATTTGTAGCGCGAAGGAGACTTGCCGCTGTTCTCGAGAAAGAAACGCGAGAACGCGGAAGGAGAGGAAAAGCCGAGAAGATCGCTCACTGCCGCAACCGAATAATCGGCCAGCGGCAGCAGGCGCCTCGCTTCCTCGAGCCGCGCATGGGAGAGGATCGCCTGGAAGTTCGTTCCTTCACCCTGCAAGCGCCGGTGCAGGGTTGAGCGTGAAATGCCAAGCCGGCCGCAGACTTCCTCCATCGGGTTCGAAAATGGCAGGCCGGCATGCGCCTCGCGAATCATCTTCGTCACGAAATCTTCGATCCGCGAAGAAAAGGAATGGCCGATAAGAAAGCGTCGGATATCGGCATCGGCCTGAGCGCAGAGAATATTTTCCGTGATCTCGTTGTACTTTCGATACGGCATGTCCGCCGCCCCGGTTTTCATCAGCATGCGGTTGCGGCTTTGCCTGAATTTCACCGTCGCGCCGCTCAGGTGCGATAGCTGGGAAACCGGCGCAAATGCGTCGCCAGTCAGCTCGATCTGCGTGGGGTACGGTTCGTCGTCGTTGTACTGTCCGGCCAGGCGGGTGAGCAGCAGAAAATTGTAGAAGGCACTCGACGAACTCTTGCGCGCGCCGTCCTGAACGTATTCGAATTCGAACGTCAGGCCAGCGCGCTTGACCTTCACGGTATCGACATTTCCGATCAGGACCCGGTAACGCAGGAACTGCTCAAAGGCCTTTGTGAGTGTCGGGCTATTCGTGACGATGGCCAATAACGTGCTAACGGGCGCGCGAAAGGAGTAACTGGAAAAAATCTCGAGCCGCTCCGAAGCCTGGTAGCCAGGCTCAAGCAGATTGAGCATCGCAATGTGCTTGTGGGCCGGTATGCGTCCGTCGGGATGCGCGAGTTCGGCCTCCGTGATGCCAGTGAGGCGCGTGAAATCGTGCGGCGACATGCCGTGTTCAACTGCGGATTTGAGCGAAAGTTGGGCAAGGACGTTTGAAACGGTCTTTTGATCGGTCGTCATGGGAGACACCATGGAACGGGGAAACGTCGCCTCGGCTAACCGCTGGTAGCTGCTGACTTTAGCATCCTTGTTTCAAACCTCAAATGGCTTGATGCGCCCGCGTTTTGAGCGAGCATGATTCGATTCGCATGGGCCCTGAGCCTGCGCGACAAAACCGTAATCTGCCTGCAAGGTAGCGGCGAATTGGCCGATGGCGCAGGGTTAAGGCAAACCCTGATCTCGCGACGCAAGGTTAAGTTCCGCGACGGCACGATAAGCGCAAACGTTTCTCCGGGTGATATCGTCATCACGCTACGTAGGGTAATTCAACACAAAACAAGAAGAAAAATGTAGTCCGATTACGGCCCCGCAATCCTGCGGGTCATCGCTCATACAATCGGCAAATCTGGAGAGACACTGTGAGGAATGCGAAGCAAATAGCGATTGCGGTCGCCGGCACATTGTGCGCCGGCTCCGTGGCATACGCGGATCAAGCCGCCACCGGCAACACCTGGGGCGCCAACCCATTTTCGATTGTGTCGCAGTTCTTTTCCCACGCTTCAGGTGCGGCACAGCCGGCCGCCGAATGGAAAGAAAAGGGCGATATTGCCGACCGGCGCGCGGCAGTGCTGGTCTCCCAACTGACGCTCGACGAGAAAATCCAGTTGGTGCACGGAACGGGTATTCCCACCGTCGGTCTAGGTGGCCCGTTTCCTTCGTGGGTGCAGGGCGCCGGTTACATTCCCGGCGTGAGCCGTCTGGGCATTCCTGCGTTGGCTACCGCCGATTCGGCTGGCGGCGTGAACGTGCAGAACGCGCACACCACGGCCTTTCCTGCACCGATCGGGCTTGCCTCGAGCTGGGACGTGGCGCTCGCGGGAGCCTACGGTGCGCGTATTGCGCGCGAGCTGCGCGTGCTCGGCTATGCGGAGGGATTAGGGGGCGGCGTCAATCTCGCACGCGAGCCGCGTGACGGCCGCACGTTCGAGTACATGGGCGAAGATCCGGTCCTGAGCGGCACGATGAGCGCCGCCCGCACCATGGGGACGCAGTCGCAGAACGTGATCGCGACGGTGAAGCACTACGCGATGAACGACCAGGAAACGAACCGGATGACGAGTAACTCCGTGGTCGATGAACGGACGATGCGGGAAACGGAGCTGCTCGCATTCGAAATTGCCGTGCGCGAGGGGCATCCCGGCAACGTGATGTGCTCGTACAACCTGGTCAACGGCGTGTATGCCTGCCAGAACCCGGAACTCCTCACGAACATCCTGAAGACCGAGTGGGGATTCAAGGGCAAGGTTCAATCGGACTGGACGGCCAACCATAGCACCGTCACGTCCGCGATGGCGGGTCTCGATGAAGAACAGCCCGGCGACCTTGGCGCGGCAGGGGCGGGCTTTGGCATTCAGTCCTATTTCAGCAGCGCACTCAAGGCCGCCGTCCAGGCCGGTAGCGTTCCGGTTTCCCGCCTGAACGACATGGTCTTCCGCAAGCTTCGCACCATGATTGCCCTTGGCGTCATGGACAATCCGCCGACCCCCGGCGGCTCGGTCGACCAGACGGCGGGCAACCGTGACGCTTTGGCCGTGGCGCACGAGTCAATCGTTCTACTGAAGAATGGCGCGGCAGCGGGCAGCAATCAGCCGGTCCTTCCGCTCGCCGCTAGCGGCCTGCACTCGATCGTCGTCATTGGCGGGCATGCCGACGTTGGCGTACTGTCCGGTGGCGGGTCGGGCGGCGTGCCCGCGGCAGACGGCAATGCGGTAGCGGGATGCCAGTCCGGCAATCCGCTGCTTTCGAGTTGTGCGACCTGGTATAAGTCCTCGCCGTACAACGCGATCAAGTCCAAAGCGCCGCAGGCTACTGTCACGTTCTTCGACGGCACGAATGCTGCGGCAGCGGCGAGCGCAGCGGCCAGCGCCGACGTGGCGATCGTGTTCGCCACGCAGTGGGAGAGCGAGGGCACGGACCTGGCCAGCTTGTCCTTGCCGGACAACAAGGTGGACCCGAGCAATCAGCTTTACGACCAGAATGCGCTGATCAATGCAGTGGCCGCGAAGGCCAAGCGGATCATCGTCGTGCTGGAGAACGGGAGTCCGGTCACGATGCCATGGCTCGCCAGCGTTCACGGCGTAGTGGAATCGTGGTATCCGGGCGTGCAAGGCGGTCAGGCGATTGCGGACATCCTGTTCGGCGACGTGAATCCGTCCGCCAAGCTGCCGGTCACGTTCCCGCGGCAGGAAGCCGATCTGCCGCAGCCGACGATCGACCCCAACAATCTCAACGTCGTTTATAGCGAAGGACTGCTGATGGGATACCGCTGGTACGATGCGAAAAACATCGACCCCTTGTTCCCGTTCGGCTACGGCCTCTCCTATACGACATATTCGTACTCGGGGCTCAGAACGCGTACCGATCATGGCGGCAACGTGATCGCCACGTTCACCGTTGCCAACACGGGCTCGCGTGCCGGGGCGGAAGTGGCCCAGGTGTATGCAACGCTGCCGCCGGGCTTGGGCGAGCCGCCGCAGCGTCTCGTGGGCTGGGCGAAGGTCGCTTTGCGGCCTGGGCAGTCGCAACAGGTGAGTGTGGTCATTCCGGCGCGGCGCCTTGCGACATGGAATGTCACGACGCACGCGTGGCAGGTGCATGGCGGAAGCTATGAGATCCGGGCCGCGTCGTCGTCGCGTGACACGAATGCGCTGTCCGACCGCGTGAGCGTTGGAGACATGCACTAAGGTGCGGGCGGCCTGGGCAGCGCAAGCGCCCAGGCCTGCTGCACGCGTTATGGCGTCGAGCCAAATGACTGTTGCAGCGAAATCAGATTGACGGGCACGACACGAATCAGTCCACCGCGCGGACTATCGATATCGGCAATCAGCGACAACGAAAGCGCGACGGTAATAGGCAGTGCGAACAGCAAGACACGGCGCCCCGTGCTGCCGCGCGAGCCATATCCCTGCATGAGATTGCTGAAGAAAGCGATCGCCATCATCAATCCCCAGGCAGAAAGCGGAATGCGGTTTAGCCACGCCGCCTGCGTATAGCCCTGAGAGTTCAGCACGTCGTTCATGCCGGACACCACGAGCGCCGAGATCGGCGTGGGCCGCGCGATAGCCGGGTCACGCACACTTGCCCACAACTGCCCCTGAAGGCTGGACGTTGCGTTGTTGAGCGTTTCGAGTTCGTGAGTGTCGCGTGTCTTGTAGTAGGTAATGCGCAGCGCGACATATTTCGCGAGCAGTGCTCTGACCTTCGGCGCATCGGCTTCGCCGAGCAGGTCTGCGCGCAGATATTGCGTGCCGATCGCGTTGGCTTCCTCTTCCTCGTAGTTCTTGCGCTGGTCGTACCGGCTCACGGCCATGGACAGCGTAAAACCAATCAATAGCGCGAGCAGCGTGAGGGTGGCGCCCTGTATGACGTTGTAGTTGTCCCGTGAGTCGTCCGCGAGCGGAAAGACACGTTGCAAGACAAGCGCGCCGAGCGCGGCAGCGACGCAGAGCAGCACGATCAGCAGGACAAACAAATAGACGGGGTGGTGGACCAGCTGTGCCATCTCAACTCCTCAAACGTTGTTGTGTAGTCAGGGGTCGGACCGCATTGATTCTAAGGCACGTGGCAAGCATTGGCACTCCGGATGGCAGAAAGGAAAAAACTACGGAGTCCGTGGTTTGACTCGGCAACGTTGCGCAATCCGCGCGCATCAGCTCGCCTTGTCGCCGGCGATTGCCCCATCGGGCAACGGAATTGCCCTTAATCCCTATGGCAGCGTTGCGTCGAATTACCAAAACTTACACAACGCGCTACTGGGATCGATGATTCGAACCCGGCAACCGGATGCGGACGGCCACTCCCACAGCGAGCGGGTTGGCGCGCGGCTCGTCATGGGTCTCGCCTGCACCCGCTGCTGCGTTGTCTGGTCCGGTATCACGCTGAGGATGGGCGATGCCATGAATCACATCTACCAGTTGTGCTGGAACCGGTCGCTCAGGCAATGGGTCGTCGTTTCGGAACTCGCGTGCCGGCGTGCGGGCAGCGGCGCTTGTCGAGCCCGCAACGGTATCCGCCGCCTTGTCGCGATCATGCTCGCGGGCGCGCCTTTTGTGTGGGTAGGCGTGGCGTACGCAGCAGGCGGACCGAGCGGCGGCCAGATCGTTTCGGGCACCGGTTCGATCCATCAGTCGGGCTCGACGACCACGATCCAGCAAACCAGCCAGACGCTGCAGCTGAACTGGCGCAGCTTCAATGTGGGTGCGGGCCAGACGGTCGACTTCGTTCAGCCTGGCAGCAGTTCGCTCGCGGTCAACCGTATCCTCGGCAGCACGCCGAGCGCCGTTCTCGGCAATCTCAACGCGAACGGCCAGGTCTGGCTCATCAATCCCAATGGCGTGCTGTTCGGTCCGTCTGCGCGCGTGAACGTCGGCGGCATCGTGGCCTCCACGCTCGACGTCGACCCCGCCAGCCTCGGCAGCAACAACCGCCGCTTCAGCGGCAGCGGGCAGGGCAGCATCGTCAATCAGGGCACGATTACCGCGGCCGATGGGGGATATGTCGCACTCCTTGGCAACCGCGTATCGAACCAGGGCGTCATCACCGCGCGGCTCGGCACGGTCGCCCTGGCGGGAGGGAGCGCGGCCACCCTCACGTTCGACGGTTCGCGCCTCGTCCACATTCAGGTCGATGCGAGCACACTCGACAATCTGGCCGAGAACCGGCAACTGATCGTGGCCGACGGCGGACAGGTCATCATGACGGCTGGCGCGAAAGACGCGCTGCTCGCCAGCGCAGTCAACAACACCGGCAAGATTCGCGCCCAGACGGTGGCCGATCAAGAGGGCAAGATCGTCCTGCTGGGCGGCATGACAGCGGGGCAGGTCAATGTTGGCGGCACGCTGGATGCGAGCGCACCGAACGGCGGCGATGGGGGCTCGATCGAAACATCGGCGGCGCATTTCAACATTGCGCCCGACGCGCACATCACGGCGGCGGCGCCGTTCGGGCGGGCCGGCACCTGGCTCGTCGACCCGACTGACCTGACCATCGACGCCAATGCGGCCAGCCAGATTTCGAGCACGCTGAACGGCGGCACGAACGTCGTCGAGCAGACAACCGCAACGGGCACCTCGGGTGCCGGCGTGCAATCGCCAGGCGCGGGCGACATCAACGTCAACGCGGCCATCAGCTGGACCAACGCAGCCGCGAGCCTGACGCTCGAGGCGCTTAACGCGATCTTCGTGAACGCGCCCGTGACCGGCGCGGGCGCCGTCAACATGCAGGCGGGCACGGGCAACCTGACGATCGCCGCGGGCGGCGCGGTGACGGGCGGCGCTGGCGTCGTGCTGGCGACGAAAGCGAATTTCGTGAACAACGCGGGCAGCGCGGCCGTGAGCACGGGCACCTCGGCGCCCTGGCTGATCTACTCGAGCGACCCGCGGCTCGACACGACCGGCGGTCTCACGCCTTCGTACATCCAGTACAACGCGCCCTATGGCACGACGCCTGCGGCCTCCGGCAACGGCTTTCTCTACAGCCTTGCGCCGACGATCACGCTGACTGGCCTCACTGGCAGCGTGACCAAGGTCTACGACGGCACGGGCACGGCGAACCTGACCAACGCGAATTTGCAAACCACGGGGCTCGTGAACGGCGATGTCGTTGCGAGCGCCACGGGTAGCTATGCCACCTCCAATGCGGGCACGAACATTACCGTGAATTCGCCGACGACGTTCGCGGGCGTCGTCATCAACACGTCGACCGGCATTCCGGCTTACGGCTACCAGGCCAAAGGCACGGCCTCGGCCGATATCGGCACGATCACGCCCGCGCCGCTCACGGTCAGCATCGTCAACAACCCGACCAAGGTGTACGACGGCACAGCCTCGGCGCCGCTCACGGCCGGCAACTACAGCTTCACGGGCTTCGTGGCCGGGCAGGGCGCGAGCGTGAATCAGGCCAGTTCCGTTTCGTACGCGAGCGTGGATGCCGGCACGGGCATTGCGGTCAACGCGAGCTTCACATCGACCAATTTCGCGGCGAACACCGGCACGAACCTTGCCAACTACACTTTGCCGACCTCTGCGACGGGAACCGGCACCATCACGCCCGCGCCGCTCAACGTGACCGGGCTCATCGCCAGCAACAAGGTGTACGACGGCACGCGAGCCGCCACGGTCGACGCGAGCGGCGCCGCGCTCTTCGGTCTCGTCAGTTCGGACAGCGGGCAGGTCTCGCTCGACGCGAGCAACGCGGCTGGCCTGTTCGCCACGCCCAATGTGGGCAATGCGATTTCAGTGGTCCCCACGGGTCTCACGCTGACCGGCGCCAAGGCCGGCGACTATACGATCTCGGTGCCGGCTTACCTTAACGCCAACATCACGCCGAAACTCCTGACCGTTACGGGCGTGAGCGCGAACGACAAGGTGTACGACGCCACGACTACTGCGACGCTGAACGTCGGCGGCGCCGCGGTCTCGGGGATCATTGCCTCCGACTCGGGCAACGTCACGCTTTCGTCGAGCTCGTCCACGGGTACGTTCAGCCAGTCCAACGTGGGCAACACTCTCACTGTCTCGGTCGGCGGCCTGACGCTGTCCGGCACGGCGGCGGGCAACTATTCCATTGCGCCGATCACGGGCCTCACCGCAAACATCACCCCGGCGCCACTGACGATCACCTTCCTCGGCTCGCCGACCAAAGTCTACGACGGCACCACGGCGGTCCAGCTGAATCAGTCGAACTACACCATTTCGGGCTTCGTGGGCGGCCAGAGCGCGACCATCGGCCAGGTGTCGGGAGGGTATGCAACGCAGCATGCGGGCACCAACATCCCGATTGACGCGGCGCTCACCGCTTCCGATTTCGTGCCGGCGGCCGGCACGTCGATGTCGAACTACACGTTCCCGGCCACCGTGACCAGCACGAGCGGTGTCATCACGCCCGCACCGGTCGAAGTAAGCATCATCAACAACCCGACCAAGGTGTACGACGGCACCGCGACCGCCTCGCTCAGCAGCAACAACTACCAGGTGACCGGCGCCATTCCCGGCGAGTTCATCACCCTGAATCCCTACCCGCCGACGGGCACCTACGCGACGCCCAACGTCGGCTATCAGGGCGTAAGCGCGACCATACCGGGCAGCGCCTACCAGGCCGGCCCGAACACGCTCCTCTCCGACTACGCGTTGCCGACCACCGCGACGGGCATGGGCACGATCGTGAAGCGGCCGATCAGCGGCGAGGTGACGGCGCAGATCACGGACAACCCGTCGAAGACCTATGACGGCAACACGATCGCCACGATTCCCGCGAGCGATTTCACGTTTACAGGCTTCGTTGGGACCGACAGCGCGACGGTCAATCAAACCATTACCGGGAACTATGCAACGAAAAATGCCGGGTCCCAGGCGGTTACGGCGAGCCTTACGCAGTCCGAACTGACACCCGGTGCCGGCACCAACCTCAACAACTATTCGTTCCCGATCTCGGCCTACGGCACGGGCACGATTCTGCCCGCCCCGCTCACGGTCGCGATCATCGGCTTGCCCAGGAAGGTCTATAACGGGACCACGCTCGCGCCGGTCGGCAGCAGCAACCTGCAGGTCATCGGCATGGTGAGCGGCGAGGGCGCGACCATTACACCGACCACGCAGTTCAATTACGCGAGCGCGAACGCGGGCAACTGGATCGTCAGCGGATCGCTCGTGCCCGGCAACTACACCGCCAACAGCGGCACACTGCTCAGCAATTACCTGTTGCCCACCACGGCCTCGGGCCCGGGGATCATCACGCCTGCGCCGCTGTACGTCATCAACGCGCACGCGACCAACAAGGTCTACGACACGACAACCGCCGACACGCTCGACGTGAGCAGCGCGGCGCTCTCGGGTCTGGTGCCATCCGATGCGGGCAACGTCACGCTCACCACGTCCACCTCGGGCACCTTCGCCCAGTCCAACGTCGGCAACGGCATTGCCGTGACGGCAAACGGCTTCAGCATTTCCGGCAGCGCGGCCAGCAATTACACGTTGCAGACCATCACCGGGCTTACCGCGAATATCACGCCCGCGCCGCTCACCATCAACGGCGCGGTGGCGAACAACAAGGTGTACGACAGCACGACGGCCGCTACCATCAACACCGGCAACGTCACGCTCGCTGGCGTGCTCGGCACCGATAACGTCACGCTCTCGTCGGGCAGTGCAACGGGCCAGTTCAGTACGCCGAACGTGGGCACCAACCTGGCGGTGAGCGCGAGCGGTTTCACCCTGAGCGGCGCGCAGGCGGGCAACTACAGCGTGTCGCAGCCGTCGAACCTGTTCGCGAACATCACGCCCGCGCCGCTCACGGTGAGCATCACCGGCAACCCCATCAAGCAGTACGACGGCACGACGTCGGTCACGCTCGGCGCGTCGGACTTCACCATTACGGGCTTCGTGGGCAACCAGAGCGCGACGATTACGCAGACTGCGGCGAGCGGCTACTTCTCGCCGAATGTGGGTACGCACGTGGGCGTGAGCGCCACGCTCGAGCCATCGGACTATACGTCGCCGGTCGGCACGAACCTCTCGAACTACAGCTTGCCGACCCAGGCCACCGGCACGCTTGGCGAGATCACGGCGAAGATCATCAACCTCACCGGCACGCGCGTGTACGACGCCACGACGGGCGCCAACGCGAATCTGTTCTCGAGCGCGGGCGTGATCGACGGCGTCAATGGCGAGACGCTCACGCTCACGGGCACCGGTACGTTGACCAGCAAGAACGTGGGCACCCAGGTGCCGTTTTCGAATCTCGGCACGCTGGCGCTTGCCAACGGCACGGGCCTCGCGAGCAACTACACGCTCGCAGGCGGCACCGACTGGGTGACCATCACGCCCGCCATGCTCACGGTGCTCAATACCACCGCGCTCGACAAGGTCTACGACGGCACGCGAACGGCGACCTTGCAGAACGCCCTGCTGAGCGGGGTGATCGGCAGCGACACCGTCGTGCTCGGCAACGACGCGACGGGGCTGTTCAATACCAAAGACGTCGGTACCAACAAGCCGGTTTCCACCCAGATGACGATTTCGGGCACGGACGCCGGCAACTACACGCTGATCCAGCCGACCGGCATTTTCGCGAGCATCACGCCATTGGGTGTGACGATCACGGCCACCGGCATCAACAAGCAGTACGACGGCACGACCACCGCACAGGTCAATCTGTCCAGCGCCGCCGTGGTGGCGGGCGACCAGGTGACGTTCAGCGACCAGGCGGCCAACTTTTCCCAGTCTGACGTGGGCAATAACCTCGCGGTGCACGTGACCGGCATTTCGGCGAGCGGCGCCGACGCGGCCAACTACACGTTCGCCAACACTACCGCGGACACCGCGGCCAACATCACGCCACGCGTATTGAACTTGCAGGGCACGCGGGTCTACGACACCACGGCCACTGCCGCTGCGACCCTGTTCGGCACCAACGGCGTGCTGCAAGGGCAGAACGGCGAGACGCTCACACTCACCGGCACCGGCCAGCTGGTGGACAAGAACGTGGGCAACCAGAAGCCATTCGCGACGAACGGCCTGAGCGGCTACACGTTGACCGCCGACGGCGCGGCGAAGACGAGCAACTACACGCTCGTCGGCGGCACCGACTGGGTCACCGTCACGCCCGCCACGCTGAACGTGCTCAACACGGTCGCCCAGAACAAGGTCTACGACGGCAATGCCATTGCGCAATTGCTCGGCGCCACGCTCAGCGGGGTGCTTGGTTCGGACACCGTATCGCTGGGTAACGACACCCAGGGTCTGTTCAACGACAAGAACGTAGGCAGCGCAAAGCCGGTGACCACGAGCATGACCATCTCGGGCACCGACGCGGGCAACTACGTGCTGGTGCAGCCCAGCGGCCTCACGGCCAACATCACGCCGCTTGGCGTCACGGTGCAGGCCACGGCCAGCAACAAGGTCTACGACGGCACGACCACGGCCACTGTGCAGCTCGGCAGCCCCGGCATCGTGCAGGGCGACCAGGTGAGCTTCAGCGATCAGTCCGCCGATTTCGATACGAAGAACGTGGGCACGGGCAAGACGGTGACGGTTCTGGGCATTAGCGAATCCGGCGCCGACGCAGGCAATTACACGTTCACGAATACGACCGCCACGACCACGGCCAACATCACGCCCTATGTGCTGAATCTCACCGGCACGCGCGTGTACGACTCCACGACCAGCGCCGCCGCGAGCCTGTTCGGCAACAATGGCACGTTGACGGGCGTGGCCGGCGAAACGCTCACGCTCTCAGGCACCGGTACGCTCGCGAGCAAGAACGTGAACACGCAGCAGGCGTTCGCCGCGAACGGCCTTGCGGGCTTCACGCTCACGGGCAACGGCAGCGCGCTGGCCAGCAACTACACGTTCGCGGGCGGCACGGACTGGGTCAACATCACGCCTGCGACACTCACGGTCAACGGCACTTCCGTGAACACGAAGGTCTACGACGCCACGACGAACGCCACGCTGAGCGGCGCGACGCTCGCCGGTGTGTTCGCGGGCGACAGCGTGACGCTCGGCAACGACACCACGGGCACGTTCTCCGACAAGAACGCGGGCACCGGCAAGGCCGTCACGGCGGCGACGATGACCATCAGCGGCACCGACGCCGGCAACTACGTGCTTACGCAGCCCACCGGCTTGACAGGCGATATCACGGCGCGGCCCATCGTCGTGAGCGCGACCGCGCAGAACAAGACCTACGACGGCACGACGGCCGCCACGGCGACGATCGGCAGCAACGGCGTGCTTACGGGCGACACCGTGAATTTCGGCTTCGGCAGTGCGAATTTCGCCACGCCGAACGCGGGCAACGGCATTACCGTCACGGTGAACGGCATCACCGCGAGCGGCGCGGACGCGGGCAACTACACGTACAACGCCGTTGCGCTGGCGACGGCGAACATCCTGCCCGTCGTGCTGAACCTCACCGGCACGCGCACCTACGACGGCACCGCGGGCGCCGCTGCGAGCCTGTTCGGCAGCAATGGCGTGCTCACGGGCGTGAACGGCGAAACGCTCACGCTCTCGGGCACCGGCACGCTCTCAACGAAGAACGCGGGCTCGCAGGTGCCGTTCGCGGCCAATGGCCTTGCTGGCTTCACGCTCACGGGCAACGGGGCTGCACTGGCCAGCAACTACACGTTCGCGGGCGGCACCGACTGGGTGACCATCAATCCGCTTGCGGTCACCGTCAGCGCAACGGCGCAAAGCCGCTATTACAACGGCACGACCGCGGCCACGGCGACGATCACGCCCACAGGCGTGCTGGCGGGTGACACCGTGAATTTCGGCTTCAGTAGTGCGAACTTCTCCACGCCGAACGCGGGCACGGGTATTCCGGTCACGATAAGCGGCATCACGGCGAGCGGCGCTGACGCGGGCAACTACACATACAACGCCACCGCAACGGCCAGCGCGGACATCTTGCCGTACATCCTGATCCTGCAGGGCACGCGCGTGTACGACGGCACGACCGGCGCTGCGGCCAGTCTGTTCGGCAATAACGGCGTGCTCACCGGCGTGAACGGCGAAACGCTCACGCTCTCCGGCACCGGCACGCTCGCGAGCAAGAACGTGAACGTGCAGCAGCCATTTGCCGCGAACGGCCTCTCGGGCTATACGCTCAGCGGCAACAATGGCGCGCTCGGGAGCAACTACACGCTCGGCAACGGCGTGGGCGACTGGGTCAACATCACGCCGAAGCCGGTGACGATCGCGGCCGTGGGCGAGAACAAGGTCTACGACGGCACGACCACCGCGCAGCTCAGCAGCTTCACCGTGACCGGCCTCGTGGCGGGCGACAACGCCTCGGTGGGCTACAACTCGGCGAACTTCCTCACGGCCAACGTCGGTACGGCCATTCCGATCACAGTGGGGCTGTATGGCAACGGCACGGACATCAGCAACTATACGTTCGGCAGCAGGGTCGTCACGACGAGCGCGGACATCACACCGCGCGCGCTGACGATCACGGCCAGCGCGCAGAACAAGACCTATGATGCCACCACCACGGCGGTGCTCAACGGGTTGACCGTGAGCGGCCTCGTGGCGGGCGACGCGGCCAGCTTCACGGCGGGCAGCGCGAATTTCGCCACGCCGAACGCGGGCAATGGCATTGCGGTCAACGTGGCGGGCATCACGGGCACGGGCAGCGATCTCTCGAACTACACGTTCAACACGTCGACTGTCACGACGGCCAACATTCTGCCGTTCGTCCTGAACCTGACCGGCACCCGGGTCTACGACGGCACGAACCAGGCCGACGCGAACCTGTTCGGCAACGGCGGGCAACTCACGGGCGTAGATGGTCAAACGCTCACGCTCACAGGCTTCGGCAATCTTCTGAATCGCGACGCTGGGCAGAGCAAACCGTTCGCGCTGGGTGCGCTCAATGGCTTCAAGCTCACCGGCAACGGCTCGACGCTCGCCAGCAACTACACGCTCATTGGCGGCGTAGACTGGCTGACCATCACGCCGCTTGCGATTACCGTGACCGCAACGGGCACGAGCAAGCGTTACGACGGCACGCGCACTGCCTCGGTCGGCCTCGCGAGCAGCGGCATCCTGAGCGGCGACAGCGTGAGTTTCAGCGCGCAATCGTCGAACTTCGTCACGCCGAATGCAGGCAACGGCATTCCCATCCTCGTGACGGGCATTGCGGGCAGCGGCGCCGACGCCGGCAACTACACGTTCAACACGGCGGCGACCACGTCGGCCAACATCACGCCTGCCGTGCTCGATCTCACGGGCAGCCGCGTGTATGACGCAACCACGGGCGCGGCGCCGAGCCTCTTTGGCGCGAACGGCGTGCTCCAGGGCGTGAACGGCGAGACGCTCACGCTTTCCGGCAGCGGCACGCTCTCCACGAAGAACGTCGGCAATCAGATCGCATTCGCACCCGGCGGGACCGGCGGCTACACGCTGACCGGCAACGGCGCGGCGCTCGCCAGCAACTACACGCTGGCGGGCGGCGTGGACTGGGTGACGGTCACGCCCGCGCCGCTCGTCGTGGTGGACACGCGCACGACCAACCGGACTTATGACGGCACCGTGCTCGACGCGCTTTCGGGCGCGACGCTTTCCGGCGTGCTCGGCCACGACAGCGTGACGCTCGGCAACAGCGCCGTAGGCTACTTCTACGATCCGGCTATCGGCTTCAACAAGCCGGTCAGCACGGCGATGACCGCCAGCGGCGCCGACTCGGGCAATTACGTGCTTGTGCAGCCCACCGGACTGACCGCCGACATCATCACACCGGTCGCGCCGGTGCCTGCGGGCACGCTCGCGAGCGTCCAGGCGCCGCTCGCACCGAACGACGTGGCAACGCCGTATGGCACCGCTTCCGACACCGCACAGGGCGGTTACGCGGGCAACCAGAAGCAGGAAGACCATCCCAACGAGCGCAATCTGGCGCGCGCGGACTTCCATCCCGGACTCGCGCTCACAGTGCTCAACGGCGGGGTACGGCTGCCGACGAATTGACGCCTCCGGGTGGAGGAGAAGAACAACGCACGCGCGCAAGCGCCCCACGACCTCTTCATGCCATGATCGAGATTCGCTCGAAGCGCCTGTGCAGAACACGAATCAGTCTTGCCGTCGGGCTCGCGGCGACGGCCTTTGCCGCCCACGGACAAGTGCGGGTGCCGACGCCGCCGAATAGCGGCCAGTTGCTTCAGCAGGCGCCACAGCCGCAGTTGCAGCCGCCGCCCTCGAATCTCGACCTCACGATCCAGCCGCCGAAGAACGCGCCGGCCGACAACACGAAGACGTTTCCGGTGCGCCAGATCGAGATCACGGGCAACACGCAATTGCCCGCCGACATGCTGCACGCCATCGTCGCGCCGAGCGAGGGGAAGAACCTCACGTTGAGCGACCTGAACGCGCTCGCCGACCAGATCAGCGAGGTGTATCACCAGCACGGCTTCCCGCTCGCGACGGCCTATGTGCCCGCGCAGACGATCGAGAACGGCGTCGTGCGCATCGACGTGGCGGAGGCGCGCTACGGCGCCGTCTTGCTGAACAACCAGAGCCGCGTATCGGACCGTGTGCTGAACAATACGCTGGCGGCATTGCAGTCGGGGCAGCCGGTGAGCGAGTTCGAGCTCGAGCGCACGCTGCTGCTTTTGCAGGACATTCCGGGCGCGCTGGTCAGTTCGACGATGCGGCCCGGGCAACAGGTGGGCACGTCCGATCTGCTCGTCGACGTCACGCCCCAGCAGCGCGTGACCGGCGACGCCGGGGTGGACAACTTCGGCGACCCCTATAGCGGTCGCGTGCGCGGCAGCGGCAACCTGAACATCAACGGCCTGTTCGACCAGGGCGACCTGCTCGACTTCAGCGCGCTGACGACGGGCCCCGGCATGACCTACGGACGCATGGACTATCGTTACCTGCTCAACGGGCAGGGTACGACGCTCGGGGCCACGGTGTCGGGCCTGAACTACCATCTGCGCAACGATCTCTCCGATCTCGACGCGCACGGGTCGGCCTTCGTTGGCGGCGTGGTGCTCGCGCAGCCGCTGATCCGCAATACGCGGGGCAATCTCTACGGGCAGATCGAATATGACTTTCGCCGGCTGAACGACAACATCGATATCATCGGACTCCAGAACGATCGCCACACGAACAGCGTGACCACCACGCTCGCGGGCGACCAGCTCGATTCGATGGGCGTGAGCAATGCGCGCGTTGCGCTGACCTACGGCGTACTCGCGGCGAACAACCTGCAAACCGATATCATCGACCAGCTCGGCGCGGATACCGCGGGCCACTACGTCAAGCTCGCGCTGTCGCTGTCGCGTCTGCAACAGTTCACGCACAGCGATGCGCTGTACTTCGGCTTCTCCGGGCAGACGTCGAGCAAGAACCTCGACACCTCCGAGCAGTTCTACCTGGGCGGCCCCGATAGCGTGCGCGGCTACGACGTTGGCGTGCTGTCCGGCTCGCGGGGCTATCTGGCGACGGTCGAATACCGGCACGACGCCGCGTTCCAGAACATTCCGGGCATCTGGCAGTTTTCCGTTTTCGTCGATACGGGGTGGGTGCAGCAGTACAAGAACCCGTTCGTTCCCGGACCCAACACAGGCCAGTTGAGCAGCGCCGGCTTTGGCGTGCAATGGAACGGACCCTACAAGCTTCTGCTGAGCGCGAGTGTGGCTTTCCCATTTGGACGCACGCCGGAAATACTCAGCGCGAACGCCAACACGTCCGTCCACTGCTGGGTGCAGTTGCGCAAGGCTTTCTAGGGGGCGGGCGCGGGAACGCGCCGCGTCGTTGCTATGAACGGCCCGGCGATGCGGGCAGCGGGCCGAAGAACATCCGCTTGAGCCGACTCTTGCCGAGCGCGCGTCCCAGCTCCGCGATCACGCAGTAGTTGAAGACCAGCGTCACCAGCAGGATCTGGATCGCCCAGAAGCGCGGCCAGCTGATCTGGAGGAACATCTCGTGGTTTGCGCCAGCGAAACTGCCGGCTTCTTTCCAGAAGTCGTAGAGGCGCTCCAGATAATGAATGACGAGCGCGACGATCGTGTACATCAGCGTTTTCCAGGCGACGTTCCAGACGAGCGGTTTGTCGGGAAAGCGGTTGATGAAGGGCAGCATGTCGGCGAGCAGCACGGACTTGCCGAGGATGAGCGAGGCGATCAGCACGGACCCCGAGGCAGGCAACGTGATGCCGGTTTCCTTGACCATCAGCGTACGAACCAGCGCGATGATGTGGAGAATGACGAAGAAAAAGATCGTCGGCGGCAAGACCTTCTTGAACTCTTCCTTTAGCTTTTCCATCAGCGAGTGCATGGCGGACTCCAGTCATCGGCGATGTTCGCGAAGGCACCGCCCCGCGGGCGTATGCCCCCGGGGCGGTGCGAACATCCTAACTGTACGCGTTACGCTGATGGAAGCGGCATGGCAGGTCAATACGGCGCGTTGACCACGACGTACTGTGCGCCTTGCGGCTGGTACCAGGTACCGCCGCATTGCTGGTACACCATGCCGCCATAGTTCACCGGCACACAGTTGGACGGCACCGAGCGGACGATGGAGCCGACCACCGCGGACGTCACGCCCACGGCGGCCGTGACGGCGGCCGCCGTGGCGACCGGGTGGTAGTCGTCGTCCCAGCCGCCGTGGTGGTCGTTCTGGACGTTCACATTGACGTTGCGATTCACGTTGACATTGCGATTCGCATTGACATTGTTCACGCTGGTGTTGCGCACGTTGCGCGTGCGTGCGTCGGCATTCACGTTGTTCACGGGCGGGTGGTTGGCGCGTGCGCCGCCACCGCCGCCTGCGTGCATACCACCGCCCCCGCCTGGGTGCACGCCGCCACCGCCACCGCCGCCGCCTCTAAAGGCGCTCGCGGAAGGCGGCACCGTGAAGGCAACGCAGGCAGCGACCACGACAGGAAGGAGCCGGACGGGATTTCGCATGAGTGTGGTCTTCATGGGCCTACCCCTTGTTCTTGACCGGAACGATTTCGATCTTCTTCGCGCCAGCGGGCGGATGGAACGAGAACGTGGCGTCGTTGAAGGTGGCGTGCGTCGTCCAGTCAATGACCGAACTGGACTGCGGGCGTGCGTCGTCGTCGCGGCGCGTGATCACGATCTTGCGCGGCAATGGACTTTCCCCGACCTTGATCCAGATTTGCCAGTCAAGATCCTTCTGGCGGAATGCGTAGTGATTGCACAGGTCTGAACCGATATAGTCCTGGCCCGCGAACATGGCGGACTCGAACTGCTCAGCGGGCGCGTCCGGCGTTCCCCAGATGAACAGATCGGCGAGCGGGAACTCCACACCATAGTTCTCGTTGAGCTTGTCTATCAAACCCGCGATCGTGCCGTTGAACGCGACGCTCGAGTAGTACTTCTGGGCCGGCGAAAAAAGCGTGACCGTTTTGCCGTCGAAGATGATTTCGCGCTCGCTTCGTGCGCTCGACATGAGTGCGCGTATGCGGTGCGGCCGATCGACGTCTACGTCCGCCGTTGCCGTGTGCTGGAGCTTCTGGCCGTCTTCCAGCACACGCTCGCCGGTGAGTTCGGTCGAAACGCTGAAGCGTTTGAGTGACTGAAGGTAGGCCCCCATCTTCTTGAGCGCTTCGACTGCCGCTGGGTCGACTGGATTGGCGACGCTGCTTGCCGCAACCGGCGCGGAAGCCTGTGCGAAAGCCTGTGGCGCAACGAGTGTCGCGGCCAGTATGGCCACGCATGTAACCCTTCTCTTCATCGTGTTCTCCCGGCATATGAGCGAGAAGCCGCAGAAACGTGAAAGCATCGTTTTAGCAGGCGCTTTCGCAGCGTCGAGCTGCGCGCTTGCAGTGCCTAATGTAATGGCCGGAATCACGAAAGGGAAGGCTTCTGCCCGATATTGCCCAAAGGGGAAATGGGATTGCCCCAAGTCCCGATGTCGCAACTCGCGTAACCGCGCAATGCTTCACTGAAGGTCCACGTCGTACACATGCTCGATAGATGGGGTGGCGATGCATCTGCTTCATCTGTCTCTTTCGTGGATCGTGCATCGAGGTAATAAATTGCATAGGATTGCAATGTAATCGAACGACTCCAGCGGAGCAGGCCCCGACCCCGTACGGCGTTGTGCGCGCGTCTGTACAAGACTCGATGTACCGGTGAGGTGGGTGTCGTATGAACGTGATGCGGCAGATGATCGTGATCGTGGAGGACGACGCCGGCTTGCGGCGCGCCCTCGAGCGGCTGCTGCGGTATTCGGGCTTTCGCACGCGGTCGTTTCGCAGCGCCGAGGACGCCAATCTATTCGAACTCGCCTCCACAGCGCGCTGCCTCGTCATCGACGTTCAACTGCCGGGCTTATCGGGGCCAGCCTTCTACGATACATTGCATGCGCCGCGGCCGCCCGCGGTGTTCATGACGGCGTACGACGGCGCACGCACGCGCGGCGCCGTCGAAAACACCGGTACGCATGCGCTGCTGACCAAGCCATTCCCCGGTGAGGCGCTGGTCGAGGCGATTGCCAAAGCGACCGCAACGGCGTGACGCAAACCGGCTGCGCTGCAGCCGTGTCGAGGATTACGGTGAACCTTGACGTTCCCACGTCGCGTCGCCGTTTCTGCCGTATTGGGGCCTCAGCGTGAATGGCCCGCCGCCACCCTGCACAGTCACAACCACGATCGAATGCCTGGTTCCCTGCCTGATTGTTTTCGCAATGCCACGGGGTGGCCATTGGGATTTCGGGAAATGATTTTGCCCTTTTGGGTAATTCCAATCCCTATTCACACCTTCACACGGAAGCCAACGCGTTACCGGTTATTTCAACGGCAGCGCAGGAAAATAATACCGCTCATAAATGACAATAATCGCGAATTAGTCAAAATTTCCGCATGAATCCTCAAAAGGCGGCAGTGACGCCAATCGCGCAGGGTCTCTGAAAAGTTGCTATAAACCGATATAAGTTAGACGCATTCAAGAAGTCAGTTGCGGCGATTGCTCGCTGTAGCCACTGCACGAACCTGGAATATCGTCGCATCGCACTATGAACGGCGGAGAAAAGCGTGACGGATCTTGAACAGGCGGTGATTCATATTATCGATGACGACGCAGCGATGCGGACTGCATTATCGCGGCTTCTGAGGAGCGCGGGCTTCGAGGCGCGCGTGTATGCCTCCGCGGGAGACTTCCTGGTGAGCGCCCTGGATAACCGTCCGGGATGCATTCTTTTGGACCTCGAGCTGGGTGGCCCGAGCGGCCTGGAATTGCAGCAGGCGTTGTTGCGCGACTCGCGGGCTTTGCCCATTGTGTTCATGAGCGCTTACAGCGACGTGCCTCGCACCGTGAAAGCGATGAAGGCGGGTGCTGTCGACTTCCTGCTCAAGCCGTTCGAGCGGCACGTGTTGTTCGACGCGATCGGCACGGCGTTGCGTGCGAACACGATGCAGGCGCCCGTGCGGCACCCAGCGGCGGTCCAGCTTGCGGACCGCGAGCAGGTTGTGTTGCGCGGCATCGCCGCCGGACTTCGAAACAAGCAGATCGCAGCGGAACTCGGGTTGTCCGAACGCACGATCAAGTCTTGTCGCGCCGACCTGATGCGCAAGGTTGGCGCGACGTCGCTCGCTGAGTTGCTGCGTCGCACACAAGCGATGGTCAGTATGCCCGCTTAGAAGCGGGAAGGACGAACAACGCCTGCGATGTCGTGATTGCCGCCCGGACAGATTGGCGAGCTAAAGCCGCTTTTGGCGAGAATGCCATTTTAGTTGAGTTATTCCGGATATTGAGCATGTTCGGCGCATCGTAGTTATCTGATAGGCATTTTAGGCATTTTTCATCGTCGATTTACCGCTTTGCTAGCAAACATTTAAATTCAGAAGATTTCGGCGAACCAGTCAGGCAGTATTTGCATTGGTCATGGCAGATGCATGCTCTGAAGCGATCTTCTTCAGTCCTTTTTCTGCAGTTGCCATTGCCCGTTGCCCGTTCGGCAGTAGCGCGGATGCAGGTTGAGCGTTTGCCCCTTCGCATTCAGGACCACATCGACGATGCGGCAAGTCCGGTCACCGGTCTTCGAAGTGTCGTGAGGCGTCAATGTGGCGTCGATCTTCACGCCGTTGCCCAAGCCTTCATTCGTCCACTGCGCCGATTCGCCGTCGCCTTTCGAGTTCAATGCGGCGATGGCCGCCTGCTTGACCGAGTCGATGTCTTTCTGCTTCATGTAACTGAGCGGCGTGTCGTGCAGAAACTCGAGGTTCGCAGCAAAGGCACTGTGTACGTAAAGGAGCAGGGCGCAGGCGGCGGCTGTGCGCGCCAATGCTCGTACCGATGCAGTCTTCCGGCTGTGCGAGATCATGGTGTCCGTTCCTTGAGCATGGCCTGTTGACGCTTACCCGCGCTTGTGAATTTGCGGTGGCTTCCACGAACCGTCCAGAATGGGCTCCTTGCCCCAGTATGCCCGGATATAGAGCGAGAACGTGCCGTCCGGGGCAGGCAGCCAGTTCGACTCCCGGTCGGCGCCCGGCGACTTCGAGCCAGCATAGAGCGTGAGGGAGCCATCGGCGTTGCGGTTCAACGTCGTGTTCTTGGTGCCGAGCGAATAGCGCTTGAGGTCATTGGCGTGAAAGAGATGCTTGTCGTTGTAAAGCGTGAGCGACCAGAAGCCGTTGACAGGGGGCTCTTCGCCTTTCGCAAAGACGATCTCGTAGGTATTCGCACCGCTGAGTGGTGCGCCGGTCGCGTCCTGGTCCGTATAGAAGTACTGCGTTTCGCTGGGGCGATTGTCGAACATGTTCGACTTTGCCGTGCCGGTGCGGTCGAAATAATCGAAGCCCGTCTGCGCGTTATTGGCCGAGCGGTTCCAGCCGTTGCCGGCCGGCACGCCGTTACGACGCCACGCGAAGAATGGGGCGATCACTTCCCGCTCCGTGTCGACGGCGCTGGAGACGAGCGCCTTTTTAATTTCGGGGTCGCGGTTCGCAACCTCCATGAGCGAGCGGAATTGCGCATGGAGCGCCTCCTCGCCGGGCAGCGGCGCTACGGTATCAAGCACCTCGCCGAATTGCTCGAAGAATTTTTCAGGGACGACCCACTTGGTTTCTCCACCGTCGGCGCTGTCGTTTTGCGCCTGTGCAGGTGGCTTGATGATCGGCGCCTGATTCCAGACTATTGTCTTCATCTGGCCATCGAATTGCGTGAGCGGATAAAACACGATCTGATTGAGCACGGGTTGAATCGCTTGCTTGTCCTCAGGTGTGTCGTTCTGGAACACGCGTGGAATGGCATTGGCGAGCGCCGTCGGGCAACGAATGATTTCGGTGATACCCGAGGGCTTGCTCCCTTTCCAGTTTGGCCCGACGAGCAGGTAAAAGCCGTGGCGCGACTGGTACGCCTTGCCGAGATGGCCGAACTGGTTGGTGCGCGCGTCGTAGAGCGCGTAGACCCAGAAGCGCTCGCCGAAATCGGGCACCTGTGCGACAACGGGCTCGTCGTCGAGCGAGAAGAAGCCGAGGCCGTAGACGACGTCCTGGTTTGGACAGGTTACGAACGTCTGGGCCGGATCAATGTAATCATGAAGCATGCCAACCTGGCCGCGCGGCGCCGCCGGAAGCACGCCGTTGAGCAAACCAGCGTACGGCGCCTTGGTGATACGTGCGCTCCGGTTGAGCATGTTCACCATTGGCCAGCCCCACACATAGGCCATGCGCGCAATCACTTGCGCATATTCGGGGTGCATGTTGATCCCCGACGGTGGAGACGCCTGCGCGGACGCGCCGGGCGCGGCGGCTTGGGCATCTTGCGCCGCCGCTAGTTTGTGTGTCGGGTTCACTTCATCTTGATCGGGCATGTCACTCTCGCTTGTCGATCACGGGGTCGATAACTGCGCTGGCAACTCGGCATACCGGTGGCAGATGCACTGCGCTTTGTGCGCCTTCCCCGTTCAGGACTTTCATTCGGCGAGGCGAGCCCTTAGCACTTCATCGTGCAGCTGCATGGCAGTCCGCAGGGTCAGTTTTGCTCAGGCACCGAACTGAGGCGATAGGGAGTTCGGGCAATTGGATTGCCCTTTGGTGCAATCTGGCGCTTAACCCTTTATTTTCGTTGGGGGCGCCGCTAAATTACGCGCTGAAGGACGAACGGAAGGACGAACTGAAGGACAAATCGAGCGTCTCGCGCGAAGATGGAGAGCCCGAAATGATGCCGGCCACCGACACCAGGAATCCGGGCAACACGTACCGTTCTGAAGCGCGCTCTTTCCGACGCGCGCGCCGCACACATCGGACGGCCGTGCATGCGGCCGCAGCCGTGCTTCTGGCGGCGAGCCAGTTGCTCATGCCCGCCGCGGCGACAGCGCAAACTTCGTCCCTCCCCGAATTTACCGGACCGAACGTACAAAAGCGCGCAAATGCCGTGCTTGCCTTGCTGTCCTTTACCGTCACGCCGGACCTTTCCGCGAGCACGCTTGGCATTCGCAACGGCTCCACGGGCGACCCCTCGCTGAGCATGACGCAGTTCGGCGGCGGCTTTACGCTGAGCCAGAGTTTTCCGCTCTATCTGGAGGGGGCGATCGGCGGGTCCCGCTACGATCCCACGTTCGTCGCCACGGACGGCCAGCAGGAGCGCGCGCTGCCCACCCGCTGGACCAACGTGGCGGCCACGGGCGGCATAGGCTGGGACTTTCCGCTCAACGAAAAGAAGGATCTCGTGATCCGGCCGATCTTCAACTTCTCGCTTGGCGAAGTGATCAGCGACGCGACCGCGGCGCAATTCCTCGTCAACCGGAAGACCGACAAGAACATCGACTTCATCCAGAACGGCAGGCTCAATGCGTATGGACTTGGCGGCTCACTGATGATTGGCTGGTATCCCCGCCAGGAGCCTTACGAGTTCGACCTCGAACTGCGCTATACCGACATCTATCTGCAGAGCTTTGGGTCGTCCAGCGGCGTGCGCGGAACCGCGAATGCGCAGTCCACGAATCTCTACGCGCGCTGGCGCGCACCGACCGGGCTGCTCGCGTTCAACCGGCCGCTGCGCTATGTCCTCGAACTGTCGCACTCGGATTACCTCGGCAGTCAGGCCGACATCCTCGGCTTCAATCAGCTTACGTCGCTCGGCGCAGGTATCGAAATCGACACCGGCGCGGTCACCAAGCTCTTCTCGCGTTTGCGCATCGTGGCCCGCTACGCGTTCGGCAAGGATGTGACGGGCGCGTCGCTCGGTGTTGCGCTCAGTTTCTGAGTGGTACCGGTCATTGTCACGAAGGCGCCGCTACCCGCCAGGGGTTACGGTTCTTATACTGGATCTCATCGCCGCAACGCACGCAAGTCGCCTCTGGAGGGACGTCATGACGAAGCCGGCCTGGTGGCTGTTCATGCTCTGCCTGGTCCTGTTTGCGCCGGCACCATCCGGCGCCGCCGCCGAAGCCGCACAGCCATCTCAGGCGGCCGCCGCCGCGCCTGCGAGCGCGAGCGCTGCGCCAGGCGGCGCGCTGCGGGTGGCGATCGCCACGGTCGCCCCGTTCGTGTTGCCGGAGACGGCAACCCCGGTGGGCTTCAGCATCGACATATGGTATGAGATTGCGCGCCGCATGCATGTCGATTTCACATGGGATCGCGTCGCGAACCAGCCTGATCTGCTGAGCGTCGTACAGCGTGGCGATGCGGATGTCGCCATCGCGGCGATCACCCTGACGCCGGAACGCGAAAAGCGCGTCGACTTCTCGCTGCCGTATTTCGATTCCGGCTTGCAGATCATGGTGCGCGCGCAAAGCGACAGCTCGTTCGTCGCTTCGCTTCGCTCGGTTCCGTGGCTCGCCCTCGGGCAGTTCCTTGCCGTCTCCGTCGTGATCGTCTTCGTTCTCGCCAATCTCGTATGGCTGATCGAGCGCCGCAACGATCCCAACTTCCAGAAGCCCTGGCTGCGCGCAGTCGGCGAAGGGCTTTGGGTGACCATGCTGATCATCGCGACTGGCGAACATGGCGAGCGCGAGAGCGCCGGGCTCTGGAAAAGGATACTGGTGCCCGCAATGTGGCTGATCGGCGTGGTGCTGATCGCGCAGTTCACGGCGACCGTGACGTCATTGCAAACAGTAGCGCGGCTGCAGTCGAATATTCGCGGACCGGACGATCTTCCAGGCAAGACAATCGGCACAGTGCCGGGCACGGTTGCCGCACAGTACCTCACCGGGCGCGGCTTGCCGTTCGTGAGCGTCAACAGCGCCGCCGACGGTTTCCGGATGCTGATGCGCGGCGACGTGCAGGCCATTGTCTACGACGCGCCCACGCTGCAGTATTGGGCAGGCCGGCTTGGCAACGGGAAGCTTGCGGTAGTGGGCCCGATATTCCTGCCTGCAAAGTATGGGATCGCAGTTGCGAACGGCAGCCCGTTGCGCAAGACCATCAACGAAACTTTGCTCGGGATGTACGAGGACGGAAGCTATGAACAGATTTACCAGAAATGGTTTGCGGCGAGCAAATAATCGTCGCGGCCTGGCTGGCGAAAGTTGAACCGTGCAGCCGTATTGTTTTGCTTCGGCGCGGCCGTCATGCTGAAGCGGCCGCGCCGTAGGCGTCAATGTGCGACGGTGGCAGGCTCCGTGGCGTAGAACATCCGGGTTAGCGAGTCAGCGTGAATCTGCGGACCGTCGATCACGAAAAGCGACTCGCGAAACGCGTGCTCAACGTCGAATCGACCGGCTAACCAGCCGCGCAATGCGGCTTCGGACATGATGACAATATTGCTGCGTTTCGCCTCTTCCGTTGTCGTCACGTCGGGAATCTCCGGAACGATGTCCGGATCGAAGCCTTCTGTGGTGGCGTGGAAAAAGCCCCACGTATCGTTTTCGATGAGCAGGACATAAAAGTCAGGCAAGTCCAGGAGACACGCCTCCGTGTGCGCGTCTTCAATGCGCGCTTGCAGCAGATTCAACGCCTCGACCGCGGCCATGCGCTTTCGCGCCGCGGCGAGCGCGCCCTCATCGATGTCGATCGCTTCGATCAGATCCGCCTCGATCGCCTTTCGCGTTGCAACGGCCACGCTCAGCGCGAGCGGGTGGCTGATACCGAACTCGATCTTGAACTCACAGACAGCGCACATGGCGGAACCTCACGGCGTAACGATGTTGAACCAGAAGTCGAAGGTGTCGAGCCACGAAACGAACTCACCGAGTTTCTGGCTATTGCCGTCGACCTTCACGTCGCCAGCCATGACGAGCTTCTGCATGTTGGTTTTGCCCATCATGATGTCGTTGAGGTTGGCGCGTGTCATCGTGACTGTCGCGTCGGCCGCTTTCGAGTTCTTGTTCCTCGAATAGTGCAGCGCGCTGTTCTCGACGCCCAGCACGTAGTTCTCTTTCGTATCGGTCAGATTGAGGTTGAACTCGGCCGTCTTGCCGGCCGCGCGGTCGCCGTTGAGCCGGATGCCGAGGTAATCGAGGAACATGTCGAGCGGCATGGCCTGGATGGTGTCCGGGCTTTGCGGCTGCGGGGCGGGCAGTTGCTGAATGCCTTTACGCAGCTCCATGGCGCCGGTCAGATAGAAGTTGCGCCATGACGCCGATTCGGACTGGTAGCCGAGTTGCTCGTAGGTGTCGGCGAGGAGCTGCTTCGCGGCCGTGTTTTGCGGCTCCGCGAACACCACGTGATTCACGACTTCCGCGACCCAACGGTACTCGCCCTTGCTGTAATACCCGTGCGCCTTGCTGAGGACGGCGGCCGAGCCGCCCATGAACTCGACGTAACGCTTGCCGGCGTCGGTCGGCGGCAGGCGGTGCAGATTCGCCGGTACGCCGTCGAAGAAGCCGAGCCGCAGGTTGTACTGCGCAACGGCGTCGTGATAGACCGTGCCGTAGTAGCCGCGGCAGAACCAGTGTTTTGCGAGGCTGTCGGGTAGCCGCATCGCTTCGCCGATCTCCAGCGGCGTCATGCCCTTGTTGGCCATGCGCAGCACCTGGTCGTGCATGTAGCGGTACATGTCGCGTTGCGCGCGCAGGAAGGCGACAACGCGATCGTTGCCCCACGTGGGCCAGTAGTGCGACGCGAACACCACCTGCATGTCGTCGCCGAACATGTCGAGCGACGACTGCAGGTACTTCGACCAGAGGAGGGCGTCGCGAACCTTCGCGCCTCGCAGCGTGTACAGATTGTGCAGCGTATGGGTGGCGTCTTCCGCGGCGCAAAACGCCTTGTACTTCGGCAGATAGAACATGAACTCCGATGGCGCCTCCGATTCCGGCGCCATCAGCACCACGACTTCCACGCCATCCAGCGTCAATTTTTGCCCGGTCTTTTCGGCGAACATGGAAGGCACGGCCAACGTGATCGTGCCGACCGAAGTCGTCTTGCCAAGGCCGCCGTCGACAATGCCCGTGGGGCTGCGCGGCAGCA
Organism: Paraburkholderia sp. J7; assembly: GCF_905220155.1. Lineage (NCBI taxonomy): Bacteria > Pseudomonadati > Pseudomonadota > Betaproteobacteria > Burkholderiales > Burkholderiaceae > Paraburkholderia > Paraburkholderia sp. J7. The sequence continues at coordinate 274,918 of NZ_CAJMYZ010000012.1, forward strand.
GCGAGCCGTACATGTAGCTCGCACGGCGCCCCATGGCGTTCCCGGCGATGATGTTCTCACCCACGGCCGCTTCGGTGAAGCCGGCGGGCGCCACGATCTGAACTTTGCCGGACTTCAGGTCGTCGTCGCTCACGAGCCCGCGTACGCCGCCGTAGTGATCCACGTGACTGTGCGTATAGACGACGTGCGTGATGGGCTTGTCGCCAAGATGCGGAATGACGAGTTGCTTCCAGACTGCCGAGGCCACGTCGGTCGTGATGAACGGATCGACCACGATATAGCCGTGGTCGCCGCGAATGATGCTCATGACGGAGAGGTCGTAGCCGCGCACCTGCCAGACGCCGTCGACCACCGCGAAGAGACCGTGATTCATGTTCAGCTTGGCATTGCGCCAGAGGCTCGGGTTCACGGTCGGCGGCGAGTTGTTCTCCGGGCCACCGCTCACGAACGCGAACTGCTGAAGGTCCCACGCCGGGGTGCCATTTGCCTGCTTGATGATGACGGGTTCGGGGAGCGTTGCGATGAGCCCGCGTTTGGCGTCTTCGAAGTCCTGAGCGTCTTCGAAGGAAAGGAAGTCGGCATATTGCTTGTTCACCGCGATGGTCGCGGCCGAAGCCGGCTTCGACGCGCCGCCCGTCGGGGTTGCGCTCGAACCGGCTTGCGCCAGCGCCTCGCCTACCGCGCCGGGAAGCGTTGTGGCCACCCCGGCCACTGCCACGTTCTTCAGGAATGTTCTGCGTCCGCTCGCTTTTGCCGCGTCATCCGGTTCAGACATGATCACCTCCGGGTTAGGGGTGGAAATATCAGGCGCAGGCGGCCTGCGAGATCGATCAAGACCTCTGGTAACACTTTTCGCAGAGTCTCCCGATTGCGGCTATAGGTGCTTGGGGCAATATCATTGCCCGTTGGGGCAATACGATTCATACGGCAAATCCGTCACCTGAAGGAAAGGATATTGCGCGACGTTTGCGAACGAAAACTCGCGAGTAGCAACGACTGCATGGCCATCAAATAGGGCAGTACAACGAACGACTCGATGCTAGACTGAATGGGGTCGGCTGAACGCGCATCAAAAAACTTACCCAGAACGAGGTGGGCAAATGGCGGGCACGCAAACATTGGCTGAAAGGCAGGCAGCGGGGCGTCAGGCGCGCGAACGTGCGAAGCGTTCCCGGCACGCGGAGATCGGCAACACCGAACGCGACCCTGTCGAACTGCTTCGGGCAAACAGCGCAGGACGGGTCGACGCGCTTGTGCCGTTGCGCTATGGACGCATGTCCCTCTCTCCATTCACGTTCTATCGTGGCAGCGCAATCATCCAGGCCCACGATCTCGCCGGAACGGTCAACTCCGGTATTGCCTTTCCCATATGCGGCGACGCACACCTCATGAACTTCGGCGGCTTTGCGACGCCGGAGCGGCAACTGGTGTTCGACCTGAACGACTTCGACGAGGTCGCAAACGGACCATGGGAATGGGACCTCAAGCGGCTCGTTGCGAGCTTTGCTATTGCCGGCGAGCACATGGGCATGGGGCGCGGTCCCATCGGTGAGTTCGTATCGGCCGCGGTTCACGAATACGCCGAGCGCATGCGCGAGTACTCGGAATACAGCACCCTGGATTTGTGGCACGAGATCATCTCGTTCGAACGCATGATGGAGACCGCCGCGACCGAAGAAGGCCGGGCGCTCATCGCCAAAACGAGCAAAAAGGCGGCTTCGCGAACGCACGAAAGCGTGCTCGCCAAGATGGCGACGCTGCGCGACGGCCGCTGGACGATTCAGGACGCACCGCCCGCGCTGTTCCATCCCACCGGGCCGAATTCGCTGCTCGGCAAGGATAGCAACTGGTCCAACGCCGAAGCGTGGCAAGGCAAACTCGCCAAGGCGTTCGACGAATACCTGAGCACGCTTTCGACCGAGCGGCGCATGATGATCGGTCAATACGAGCTTCACGATATCGCGTTCAAGGTGGTGGGCGTTGGGAGTGTCGGCACGTTCTGCCTTGTCATGCTGTTCGTGGACGGTCACGGGAAGCCGCTGTTCCTGCAGGTCAAGGAGGCGCGCGGGTCCGTGATCGCCAGATACTATGAGGCGCCCGGCCTCGAGCATCAGGGCCAGCGCGTGGTAGTCGGCCAGCGGCTGTTGCAGGCGGCCAGCGATTCGTTCCTCGGCTGGACTTCGGGGCCTGCCGGCAGGAACTTCTATTTCCGGCAATTGCGCGACATGAAGGTGTCGGCGGAAGTGGAGCGGATGAACAGCACCTTGATGCAAGGCTACGCGCGCCTGTGCGGTTGGGCGCTCGCTCGCGCGCATGCCAAGGCGAGCGGAAAGGCTGTCGAGATCGCCGCCTATCTCGGCAATGGCGACCGCCTCGCCGAAGCGCTAACCGAGTATTCGTTGGCTTACGCCGCGCAGAACGAGGCCGATTACAAGGCGTTCATGCAAGCCTGCCGCTCCGGAAAACTCGAGGCGCGCAGCGACGAAGACATGGCGGCGGATTTTCGCGTGTGACTTTCCGCGTTCGGCAGCGAGGTTTGGCGGAGCCGGCAGCAGGCCGGCTCGCCGCTTGATCGACGTGACATTCCCCACCCCGTGCGTGAGATCCGGTTGCGGCCGGCCGACCAACGGCGCGCTCCCGTCGCCCTGTAAGCATTGGGCGACCCTCGATCCGAAATCACCTATCCCGCCTGGTCTCGCAAAAAAACTTCTCCAGCTGTAACCAGAAAGCGTTACCCAACGAACTAACGGTCTCGGGCAACGAATGTCCGTGGCTGAACGCGGCTTGTTGGTGCCCCTGAATGCTGGCTGCGTAGCGTGGGTATGCGGGTCTGCCTGGAGCGGTGGACTCAGTGAGCGCGCGCGACGGATTCAACGGCAGTCCCGCCGCCCTGGAGATCGATCATGCTTGTACGGCTCGTTGCTGTCGCGTCATTCCTGATTGTCGCGCCCGTTGTGGCGTCGGCCCGCCCAGTCGTTGTCGAGCTGTTTACTTCCGAAGGGTGCTCCTCTTGCCCTCCGGCCGATGCTTTTTTGTCGGAGCTCTCTCGTGACCGCCCTGAGTTGCTTCCACTCGCCTTTCATGTGACGTACTGGAACAGTCTGGGCTGGCAGGACCCTTACTCTTTGGAGGCGGCCACACAGCGCCAGGCTGAGTACAGCGCCCGCTTTGGCGACAGTCCCTATACGCCGGAAATGGTCATCGACGGTCAGAAGGGACTGGTTGGTTCGAACCGGCGTGCCGCCGAAGCGGCGATCGCGAAAGCCCAAAAAGCTGACGAGGCCGAGGTGGCGGTGAGTGCTGTGCGTCACGGCAGGACGATATCGGTCACGGTTGGGCGCGGCGCCGGCCATGCGCAAGTCGTGCTGGTTGGCTATGACGCCGGGCACGTGACGAACGTTGCGCGGGGAGAAAACACAGGTCGCACGCTCAGGGAGTCGAACATCGTTCGCTCGATACAAACCGTCGGCGAATGGACGGGTGCGCCGCTGAAGCTTGAAAGCGCGACCCCTGCCGGCGAACAGGCGGCAATTCTGATTCAGTCAACGGACGGCGCGATTATCGGTGCGGCGCGAGTCGCCAGCATAGGGCTCTGAGCAGGTCGAGAAGACTGGAATGACGTGGAATCCTTTTCGAATGTTTGATAAGGATTCCAAATCACCTATTGACGCGCCGAAAGAAGCGCCGGCGCTCAGTGCAGTGGCGGTACCTTCAGTGAAATCGAGTCTACCGAATCAGGAGTTCGCCATGTCATATGTCACCCGCAGGTCATCGTTTCTCTATCGAACCATCGCGCTCACAGCGGCGTTGGGATTCGCTTCAATCAGTGTTGCGCGAGCGGATTCTGAGGCCGATGTGCGAGGGGCGGTCTACGTCCTGACAAATCAGCCGTCCGGAAACTCGGTCATGGTCTTTTCTCGCGCTGGAAACGGAACACTGACCTACGCGGCCAGTTACTCAACCGGCGGAAAAGGCGCGGGCACGGGAGCCGATCCGCTAGGCTCGCAAGGTTCGCTGACGCTGGACTCGGGTTTTCTGCTCGCCGTGAATGCCGGCAGCAACGATGTTTCGCTCTTTGCGGTCGACGGCGACAAGCTGACGCTGCTCGACAGAGCGCCATCGGGCGGTCAAATGCCTGTTAGCGTGACCATGAAGGGGCCCATAGCGTATGTGGTCAATGCCGGCGGCACACCGAACATCAGCGGATATGTGGTCGATGCGTTGGGCAAGCGCCTCGTTGCGCTACCCGGCTCGCAACGGCCGCTTGCTGGCGGAGCCAACGCCCAGCCTGCGCAGGTCAAGTTCGCACCGGAAGGCAACGAATTGCTGGTGACCGAAAAAGGTACGCAACTCATAGACACCTATGCCGTTGGTTTTACCGGTTACGCCTCGACTGCGACACCTCATGCGTCAAACGGCGTGACTCCGTTCGGCTTTTCGATCACGGCACGCGGTTATGCAGTCGTCTCCGAAGCCGGGTCCGGGGCGGTTTCCTCATATGACGTCGTGGACGGCAAGCATCTCGATTCGATCACCGCTTCGATCCATCTGGGACAGTCCGCGCCGTGCTGGCTCGTCACAACCGGCGACGGACGTTATGCCTATACCGCCAATGCGGGCAGCGGCACGATCAGCAGTCTGCAGATTGGCGCGGACGGCACGCTAAGCTTGCTTAATCCAGCAGCAGGGACGCTCAGCGCGCCACTCGACATGGCGCTCAGCAGCCGCAGCAAGTTCCTGTACGTGCGTGAGGGAAACGGCGCGGTAAGCGGCTTTCGCGTGAAGCCTGACGGCGCGCTCGAACCGATTGGATCGGTGACCGGCGTACCGCCGGGAGCCCAGGGGATCGCAGCGCGCTAGGCGCGTCTATCCGATGGCCGCTTGAAGGATCTGGCGATTGATGAGCGGGGCCGCCGATCCTCCAGGCGGCTCAAGGAATGACCCGTCGGCTGTTAAGAATGTTCGACGGGTCTATCGCGGTTTTC